>NZ_QUCY01000028.1:521-31005 GCF_003474385.1 Eggerthella sp. AM16-19 | reverse complement strand
CAGGTCCCACGCGGCCACCAGGCCCGCCGGGCCCGAGCCGACCACGGCGACGCTCGGCGCGTCCTGGCCCGCCGGCTCGAAGCGGCGCGGCCCGCCGTGCGCCCACTGCCAATCGGAGATGGCGCGCTCATTGTCGTGGATGGTCTCGGCCTCGTCGTTACGGGCAAGGTTGCACGCCGCCTCGCACAAGGCCGGGCACACGCGGCTGGTGAACTCGGGCATGGGGCTGGTCAGCGCCAAGCGCTCGGCAGCCTGTTCCCACTGGCCGCGCCACACCAGGTCGTTCCACTCGGGGATCAGGTTGTGCAGCGGGCAGCCGGAAGGCCTTGCCTTCCCAAACGGCGCCCCAACCTGGCAAAACGCCACACCGCATGCCATGCAGCGGCTTGCCTGCTCACGCGTCCGCTCCTCCGGCATCGGCTCGTATAGCTCGTCGAAATCGCGGGCTCGCTCTTGCACGGGACGCAGGCTGTGGGCGCAGCGACCGTGTTCCAAAAATGCTCCGGGCTTTCCCATCGCCTACTTCCCTTCCGTCATGGCATCGAATGCGATCTGCAGCGCATCGGTGCGCGATTTGCCTGCCGCTTCGGCCTCGGCCACCACGCTCATCACGCGCTCGTAATCGCGCGGGATGACCTTCACGAAGTGGCGCTTCAGCGTGTTGAACTGGTACAGCAGCTTGATGCCGCGCGGGCTTTGCGTGCGCTCGGCGTGCTCCTCGATCAGGCTGCGGATAAGCTCGATCTCGTCGGCGGAAGGCTCACACAGGCGCACCATGTCCTGGTTGCAGTTGGCGGCCAGCGTGCCGAACTTGTCATAGACGTACGCCACGCCGCCAGACATGCCGGCCGCGAAGTTCGGCCCGACCTCGCCCAAGATGAGCGCCACGCCGCCGGTCATGTACTCGCAGCCGTGGTTGCCCACGCCCTCCACCACCACGGTGGCGCCGGAGTTGCGCACGGCGAAGCGCTGGCCGGACAGGCCGTTGACGAAGCCCTTGCCGCTGGTGGCGCCGTAGAACGCCACGTTGCCGATGACCACGTTCTCATCGAATTTGTACGTGGCCGTCTCGGGCGGGCGCACCGTCAGGATGCCGCCGGAGAGGCCCTTGCCGAAGTAGTCGTTGGCGTCGCCGGTGATATTGAGCGTCACGCCGCAGGGCAGAAACGCGCCGAAGCTCTGGCCGCCGGAACCGTCGCAGTCCACGGTGATGGACCCCTCGGGCAAGCCCTCAGGATGCTGGCGCGTCACCTGGCTGCCCAGCATGGTGCCCACGCAGCGGTTCACGTTGTCGATGTCGGCACGGAATCGGATGGGCTCCAGATGCTCGCGCGCGCTTGCCGTGTACGGAATGAACAGCGTGGCGTCGAGCGACTTGTCAAGCTGGCAATCCGCCGCCATGGACGGCAGGAAGTGGCGACCATCCGCGCCGGGGATGGCGCGGCCGAACTCGCAGGTCGCGGGCGCCAGCATGTCGGACAGGTCCATCTCGTTGGCCTTCCAGTTGCCGGACACCTCCACCTGGCGCAGGCACTCGGGGTGGCCGACCATCTCGTCGACGGTACGAAAGCCCAGATCGGCCATGATCTCGCGCAGCTCCTCGGCCACGAACGTCATGAAGTTCACCACGTATTCGGGCTTGCCGGCGAAGCAACCGCGCAGCTTGCAGTTCTGCGTGGCGATGCCCACCGGGCAGGTGTCCTGCTGGCAGTCGCGCTGCATCATGCAGCCCATGGCCACCAGCGGCATGGTGGCGAAGCCGAACTCCTCGGCACCGAGCAGGGCCGCCATGGCCACGTCGCGGCCGCACATGAGCTTGCCGTCGGTTTCCACCACCACACGGCTGCGCAGGCCGTTGCGCAGAAGCGTCTGCTGGGTTTCCGCCAGGCCGATCTCGAACGGGATGCCCGCATGGTAGATGGAGTCGCGCGGGGCCGCGCCCGTGCCGCCGTTGTGGCCGGAGATGGTGATCTTGTCCGCACCGCCCTTCGCCACGCCGGTGGCGATGGTGCCCACACCCGCCAACGCGCACAGCTTCACCGAAACGCGCGCATCGGGGTTGGCATTTTTCAGGTCGAAGATGAGCTCCGCCAGATCCTCGATGGAGTAGATGTCATGGTGCGGCGGCGGCGAGATCAGGCCCACGCCCGGCGTGGAGCGGCGAACCTCCGCGATCCACGGGTACACCTTCTTACCGGGCAGGTGGCCGCCTTCGCCGGGTTTTGCACCCTGGGCCATCTTGATCTGAATCTCGATGGCGCTCGACAGGTAGCGGCTGGTCACGCCGAAACGGCCCGACGCCACCTGCTTGATGGCGCTGCACTTGCTGTCGCCGTTTGCCAGCGGCGTCTCGCGCGCCGGGTCCTCGCCGCCCTCGCCGGTGTTGCTGCGCCCACCAAGGCGGTTCATGGCGATTGCCAGGCACTCGTGCGCTTCCTTGGAGATGGAGCCGTAGCTCATGGCGCCGGTGTTGAAGCGCTTGACGATCTCGTTCGCGGGTTCGACCTCGTCCAGCGGCACCGGCTGGCGCGTCGGCGCGAAGTCCATGAGATCGCGCAGCGTGACCGCACGCCCGGGCACGTGGCACGCGGCGCTATACTCGCGGAACAGGTCGTAGTCGCCCTCGCGGCAAGCGCGTTGCAGCAGGTAGATGGTTTGCGGGTTGATCAGGTGCTCCTCGCCGCCAAGCGGGCGCCACGCGGTGACGCCGAGCGTGGGGAGCTGCTCGGGCGAGGGGCTCTTCTCCAGTGCCAGGGCGCTGTCGTAGCGCTCGTTGAGCTCGCGCTGCACGCCGGCGGCGTCCAGACCGCCGATGCGCGTGGAGGTGTGCGTGAAATACTTCTCCACCAGGGAATCGTCCAGGCCCAAGATCTCGAAAATCTGCGCGCTGTGGTAGCCCTGCATCGTGGAGATGCCCATCTTCGACATGATGGAGGTGATGCCGGCCACAACGGCCCGGTCGTAGTTTGCCACGGCCTCATCGCCGGGGATCGAGATCTCGCCGCGCTCGCACAGGTCGCGGATGCACTCGTGCGCCGCATACGGATAGATGCCCGATGCGGAATAGCCCACCAAGCAGGCGAAATCGTGCGCACGCATCGCGTCGCCGGCCTCGATAATCAAGTCGGTATCGGTGCGCAGGCCCACGGCGATCAGGTGGTTGTGCACGGCCGCCAGCGACAGCAGGCTGGGGATGGGCACTTCGCCTTCCGCCGTGCGGTCGGTCAGCACGACCAGGTTCACGCCATCGTGCACCGCCTGCTCGACGTCGATGCACAGCTCGGTAAGCGCCGCCTCGAGCGCGCCCTCGGCGGCATCGCGGTCATAAGCGCACGCGAAGCGCTGCGTCTTGAAGCCGACGCGGTCGATGGCGCACAGGCGGTCGAACTCGTCGTGCGTGAGCATGGGGCTTTCCAGGCGCACCAGGCGGCACGTGTCGCGGCAGTCCTCGAGCATGTTGCCGTGATTGCCGACGTACAGCACGCTGCTGGTGACGAAGCTTTCGCGCAGCGCATCGATCGGCGGGTTCGTGACCTGGGCGAACAGCTGGTTGAAGTAATCGAAGAAGCTGCGCTGGCGCTTCGACAGGCACGCCAGCGGAGCGTCGGTGCCCATGGATGCCAGGGGCACCTTGCCCTGCTCGGCCATGGGGCGCACCAGCTCCTGCACGTCGTCGTAATGGTAGCCCAGCTTCGCCAAACGGCGCGTGAAGCCCGCGTTCGCATCGCGCTCGGCGGGCAGCTTGCCGGGCGCCGGGGCCTCCAGGTCATCGACCGCCAGCGTCTCCTCGTCCAGCCAATCGCGGTACGGCTTCTCGTTGGCGTAACGGTTGCGGATCTCGTCGTTCCAGATGACGCGGCCCTGGCCCGGGTCCACCTCGAGCATCTCGCCGGGGCCCAGGCAGCCAGCCTGCAGCACGTTGGCCGGGTCGACATCGATGGTGCCGACCTCCGACGACAGGATCAGCCAGTCGTCACGGGTGACGTAGTAGCGCGCCGGGCGCAGGCCGTTGCGGTCGAGCGCGGCGCCGAGCATGCGGCCGTCGGTGAACGCGATGGCCGCCGGGCCATCCCACGGCTCCATGAGCATGGACTGGTACGCGTCGTAGGCGCGGCGCTTGTCGGAGATGCGGTCGTTGTGGTCCCACGGCTCGGGGATCATCATGGTGACGGCGCGGTCAAGCGGGCGGCCGTTCATGGTGAGGAACTCCAGCACGTTGTCCAAAATGGCCGAGTCCGAACCCTCACGGTTGATAATCGGCAGCACTTGTCGCAGGTCATCGCCTAGCGCCGGGCTGTACAGCTTCGGTTCGCGGGCGCGCGTCCAGCTGATGTTGCCGCGCAGCGTGTTGATCTCGCCGTTGTGGATGATGTAGCGGTTCGGGTGCGCGCGCTCCCAGCTGGGCGTGGTGTTCGTGGAATAGCGCGAATGCACGAGCGCCAGGCTGGTCTCCACCGCCGCGTCGTTGAGGTCGGTGAAGAAGCGGCGCATCTGCGTGGCCACCAACATGCCCTTATATACGATGGTGCGCGACGACATTGAGCACACGTAGAAGATTTTGCCCGCAAGCGCCGGGTTGGCGTCGGCGGCGCGCTCGATGGTGCGGCGGCACACGTACAGCTTGCGCTCGAACGCCTGACCTGCGTCAACGTCGGCGGGGCGGCGCAGGAACGCCTGCAAGATGGTGGGCATGCACGCCTGTGCGGTGGAACCGAGGTCGTGCGGGTCGACGGGCACTTCGCGCCAGAACATCAGCGGGATGCCGCACTTCGCGCACCCCTCCTCGAACGTGCGCTTCGCGTCCCGCACGCCCGTAGGGTCGTCGTGCGGGAAGAAGAGCATGGCCACGCCGTAATCGCCCTCGTCGGGCAGCAGCTGGCCCTCCTTCTGGGCCTCCTTGCGGAAGAAACGATGCGGAATCTGGAACAGCACGCCGGCGCCGTCGCCGGTATTGCGCTCCAAGCCGGTGCCGCCGCGATGTTCAAGGTTCACCAACACGGAAAGCGCGTCGTCGAGCATGGCGTGGCTTCGCTGTCCCTTCAGGTGGGCCAGAGCACCGATGCCGCACGCGTCGTGTTCGTAACTGGATCGGTACAAGCCGGGCGTGCGCACTGCGGTTGCCGCCGGTGCGGCATGCACGCGACCAGCCGTTTCGTTCGCGCATTGCGCGCCGGTGAAGCCAGCGGCCGCCCCCGTTTCGCGGGCTGCCTCGGCTTGTTCGGTAAGTTCAGCGTTCATATGCGGTCCTTCGTCTGGATGATAAGGCCGCCTGAAAACGTAAGCGGCCCGCATTCAGTGTGCAGGCCACGTGTTACGCAAGCGTTTCCGCCGCTACGGTTAACCAGCTGGAAACAACATCGTTCGAAGGTGGAAACATGGCGACGGACGGGTCGCCGTTCGCCGCTGCCCGCCACCGCCCGCTGCTGCCCGCTGCCCAACACCGGGGAACGCGAACGAACGGGCAAAGGCAACACCGCCCATCTTCGCGCCCGCCCAGCCACCGCCATCCGCCGCCGAAAAAGGCGGGCCTTCCCCTTCCGAAAACGATCGCGCGTGTCATATCATGTGCGCAACGTTTTCACCTTCGGGGAGGAGTCCCTATGACAAGCTTCGACGCTCGACCCGCCGGAAACGGCCTCACCCGTCGCACCATGATCAAAACGTCCGCCGTGCTCATCGGCTCGTGCGCGCTCGGTTTCACCGGCGTCACCTCGCTCGGATGCAGCGCGGACAACAACGGAGGCGGCGCTTCCTCAGGCGAGTCCGACCAGGTAACGCTGCACGTAGATGGCCAGCGCTTCTTCATCAACGGCGACGCCGCGGGAACCGCGTTCTCGGGCGCGGCGCTTTCCCTGATCCCGAACCTTGCCGACGGCACCATAGCGCTCTGCTATCGCGATGGCGAAAACCCCGATCCCTGCTGCCTGACGTTGGCGCCGCTTGGGTCCCCTGTCATCGTGACGGGAACGCTGCGCATGCTCAACGTCGACGGCGTGAACTCCGACGGCGTCGTTTCCATCCAACCTGACGCGACCATCAGCGTATTGAGCCTCGGCTCGATCAAGACCGCCGATATCGAAGGGTCGATCGACCATCTCATCGTCGTCGGCAAAAGCGACGCCGTCGCACACAACGGCGCGCGCATCGGACGGGCCACGCTGGGCGATTCGTGCGCCGACCTGGTCATCAACGCGAACAGCTCCGTGGGCGACGTCGACGCGCCCTTCGAGGCCCAGGTGTCCGGCGAAGGAGCCGGCGGCGCGCGCGTGACCATCACCGGCGACGAAGGGGCCGCCGAGCAGCGCCACGGCACGCTGCTCGAGGCCGCGAACGACGATGCCGCCTGGGAGGATGCCGTCGCCGCCCTGGCCGGCACCGCAACCGTCCACCAGGCGAAGGCGCCCGCCGGCAGCGGCCCTGCTTCCGCGACCGCTGCCTCCATCAACCTCTTCGCCCCGCAAACCGCCTACGCAGACGAGACCGCAGGCGGCCCCACCATCGACACGGAGGATGCGGCCGACGATGACAACGACGAGAACTTGCTGTCCTTCACGCCCGGGGAACCCCTGGAAAACGATGGCGAGCCCGACGTGTCATCCAATGATCAGCCCGCCGAGGACTTCCAACAAGACGTGGCCGCGCTGGGCGCGGAAGACCCTGCCCCCGAAGCCGACGTCGCGATCGAGGCTATCGATCTGTTGATCGCCGGCTTGAAATTCATCGGCGAGCAGACGGCGGGGCGCGCCTTCGAGTACGGAAGCTCGTCTCTGCTCGATCTGGTGTTCGGCGGCAACGACGAATCGGCGCAGATCATTGCGAAGCTTACCGAGATCCAAGGGCAGCTCGACGACATCGAGCGCAAGATCGCGCAGGTCATAGCCCAATTCGACAAGCAGGCCTGCTACCTGCAGGTGAACAATTACCTCAGCAAGTTCTCCGCCGAGATGCGATGGGACCTCTCAAAGCTCAACAGCATGGTGGAATCCATCGACGCGCTGCCCGATGGAAGCGAGAAGGAAGCCCGCCGCAAGGAGTTCGCCGAGAACCTGTACTCGAACCCCCGCTACCAGGTGTGCGGCAGATACGTTTACGACATGGCCGGCGTCCTGGGCAACGAGATTATGCAGTGCTACACCGGCACGAACAAGAACCTGTTCGGCGCGTTCGACGAGCTCATGGTGCTGAGCTACAAGTGGGAGCACCACGGATATGAGATGCGCGCCAACTTCCAAAGCTCAGTGCTGTCGAACTTCATGGCGCTCGTCAACTATTCGACGTTTTGCCTCAACGAGCACTACCTGGCCATCAAAGACGACCCCGAGAAGAAGACCGAGCTTGCCGAGTGGTTGGGCTTTTGGAAGGGCCTGTTCGGAACCGCCACGCTGCCCGAGACGGCGCTGACCTTGCTTGCCGAAGATGACGATGCCGACGGCACCGCGACGGGCGTCGCCAACGAGGTTGCGGCGATGGCCACCGCGCAAAAGCTGGTGAAACGAGCCGATAACATCCGCTACTACCAGGTGCCGGGACATCAGGTGCAAATCGCCGCCAACGCCGCGAACGTGCACACGACCAAGGACGGCGGTCTGACGCAAAAGCAGCTCATGAGAGATTCCGCAGGTCATTGCGTGCTCACGCAAGATCAGCTGGTCAACATGTACCTTGACTACGACAAGAAGAATACGCTCACGGACATCCTGTTCGGCGAAGGCGAGGGCAACCTTGCCGCACCGCGCAACACGGGGGCGCCCTTCGTTGCCTATCAACTGCCGCTTATCGACGAACGTCAGATGAAGCATCCATCGCATCTCTATCGCCACAAATACTATGCGCCCATCGTGAACAACGACGGGACGACCGATCGCGCATATGTGGCGTTACACGACAACGGCAAGCGCATATTCAACTTCACAGGCATCGCCGTGTACCGCGTGTAGACAGATTGCTACCCCTGAAAAATCGCCCGCACCAGGTACTCCACGTTGCCCTCATGGCCGGTGATGGGGCTTTCGGTGACGCCCGCGCATTCGAAGCCGGCGGCTTCCAAGGCCGCGCGCACCTCGTCGACCGTTCGCAGACGCACTGCCTCGTCGCGCACGATGCCGTGGTCGGTTTCGTCGTGCTGGCTTTCGAACTGGGGCTTGATCAGGCCGATGAAGATGGTGCCCGCCTGCGCGAAGCGTGCAAACGTGGGCGCCAGGGCCGCCAGGCCGATGAAGCTCAGGTCGGCCACCAGCAAGTCGAACGGCGCACCCAGCTCGGCGGGATCGGCCAGCTTGATGTTGGTGCGCTCGAACACCGCAACGCGCGGGTCTTGACGCAGCTTCCACGCCAGCTGCCCGTAGTTCACGTCCACGCACGCCACGCTGCCGGCGCCGGCCTGCAGAAGGCAATCGGAGAATCCACCCGTCGAACTGCCGATATCCATGCAGCGCATGCCCGAGACGTCCTGCCCGAACGCGTCGAGCGCGCCCTGCAGCTTGTGCCCGCCGCGCGAGACGAACTTCTTGCGGCCCTTCACCACGATGTCGGCGTCGGGCGCGACCTTGATGGCCGCACTGGTAACGTACACGTCGTCCACCTTCACCTCGTGTGCCAAAACGGCGCGCAGCACGGTGCCGGCGTCGGGGAGCACCCCCTGCTCGACCAACAGCTCATCCAAGCGTATCTTTTTCGGTTTCTTAGTCATGCGGCCCATTATAGCGAAAGACCTCGTCAGCCCCGCAAGCAAACGCCCCGCCCCACAAGAAACGGGGAGCCGCGGCGTCGTGCTGCAGCGAGGCAAATTGAAAAGAGGCGAGAAGAAATGCACGGGCAACACCGCAGCATGCCCTGCAGAAGCAAACGCCACCGCGCAGATGCAAACGCCAGCGCAATCCTCTTGGCATCTTGCCCTACAGAAGCAAACGCCACCGCGATCCTCTTGGCATCTTGCAAGCCACCGCTTTGATAAGACCGGCGCTCCCCATGTACGGGCCAAATCAAACGCATCCGCGAATAATCGTTGGCTTTGGCCCCTTGGACAGAACATGCGATTATTCGCAATCAGCAGGCCAAAAAGCCCCTCGAGCCATCGCCGAGCGTGAGGGAATTGGACATTCTTGACGATAGTTTGCACTTTTCAGCCCCACACTGTCTTTACAAGGCGCTAAACATGCGAATAATTGTTCATTTTGTCCCCTCTTGGACAGAATGAACGATAATTCGCAGCCAGCAGGCCCAAGAACCCCTCAAACCATCGCCAGGCGTGAGGAAATCGGACATTTTTGACGATAGTTGGCACTTTTGAGCCCCACACCGTCTTTGCGAGGCCTCGACCATGCGAATAATCGCACGTTTTGTCCCCAGACGGCCAAAACTTGCGATTATTCGCACCTGCCATGACCAACGCCGGCCAAAACGAACGATTATTCGCACCCGCAATGACCAACGCCAGCCAATGCCGGCTAACGCCAACCAATGACAGCCAATAGCCGATCGCGCTCGGTTCATCGCAAGCAATAAAACCCGTTCGCCTAGCACAAAAGCGAAAGCACCGCCGGCCACGCGACCGACTACCCCTTTGCGCGCACCGCTTTTGTGCGCGCAAGCAAAACGCCCAGCAAGCCAAAAGCCTGCCGGGCGTTCGTGGGTTTCGCTCCGCAGCGATTTATTCCTGCGGAAGCAGCAGCTGGGCGATTTACTCCCGCAAAGGCAGCAGCCGAGCGATTTACCCCCGCGGAAACAACGACTGAGCTCTGCCCCTGCGGAAGCAGCGACTAGGCGATCTACTCCTACGGAAGCAGCAGCCGAGCAATCTGCCCCTCCGGAAGCAGCAGCCGAGCGATTCGTCCCCGCGGGAGCAGCAGCTGGGCGGTTTACTCCTGCGGAAGCAGCAGCTGGGCGATCTGCACGGCGTTGAGCGCAGCGCCCTTGCGGATCTGATCGGCGACCACCCACATGGCCAGGCCGTGCTTGACCGTGGGGTCGCGGCGGATGCGGCCGACGTAGGTGTCGTTCGTGCCGGCCAGCAAGCCCGGCATGGGATACACGTCGTTGGCAGGGTCGTCCATAACGGTGACGCCCGGCGCGACGGCAAGCGCCTCGCGAGCAGCCTCGGGCGGCACGTCGCCGACGAACTCGACGTTGATGGACTCGCCGTGGCAGCGCAGCACGGGCACGCGCACGCAGGTGGCGGCCACCTGTACGCCCTCGTCGCCCATGATCTTCTTCGTTTCCGCGACCATCTTCCACTCTTCCTTCGTGGAATCGTCGTCCAGGAACACGTCGATGTGCGGGATGGTGTTGAACGCGATGCGATGTTTGAACGCCTTGATGGTCAGCTCGTCCTCGGGCTTGCCGTCCAGGAACTCACGCGTCTGATCGTACAGCTCGGCCATGGCCGGAGCGCCGGCGCCGGACGCGGCCTGGTACGTGGAGACGACCACGCGGGTGATGCGCGCCAGGTCGTAGAGCGGCTTGAGGGCGACCACCATTTGAATAGTGGAGCAGTTCGGGTTGGCGATGACGCCGTTATGCCAACTCACGTCGCCGGGGTTCACCTCGGGCACCACCAGCGGCACGTCCTCGTCCATGCGGAACGCGCTGGAGTTGTCGATCATGACGGCGCCATGGGAGACCACGGCCTCGCGCATGGCCTTCGACACGGAGCCGCCGGCGGAGAACAGCGCGATGTCGACGCCCTCGAACGACTCGGGGGTCATCTCCTGCACGGTCAGCTCGCCTGCGGGAATCTGACCGCAACCCTTGAACGGCAGCTTCTTACCGGCGGAACGCGCGGAAGCCAGCGCGATGACCTTCGACGCGGGGAAATCCAGGTCGTGCAGCACATTCAAGAACTCGTTGCCGACGGCGCCCGTAGCGCCGCAAACCGCAACCACCGGGTTAGCCGGCATAACTTTCGTCCAAGCCATGAGGTCCTCCTCGTTCACGTTCCGGGTTGATATATCGTCAAGATGGGTGCTTTTGCGCCCCATATTGCCTTGAGGGATGCGCACCGGCCCCCTGCCTGCGCGCAACGGGAAAGGAGCCGCGGGATGCTTCGCACCCCCGCGGCTCCAAGCGGTACGGCCACCGTATGACAGGCCTTGGTACGCGAGCCATTGGGCTCGCGCGAAGGCGGGGTGTCACAGGCGGCCGCAACGTAGAGCAGTCCGGCTGCCGTCGGGCAGACGGAATTACCTGCCCTTGTTCATCTTCGCGGCAATCTCCTCCGCGGACAGCTGCGTCTCCTCGAACACGCTATCGGAATCCAGGCCGAAGGCCGTGTGCAGGCAGCGCACCGCGGCAGCGGTCTGGGCGCCGTCGACCACCACGGACAGGCGGATGGGCGACGTGGAGATGGCCAGGATGTTGATGTTGTTCTCGCCGAGGGTCTGGAACGCCTTGGCGGCGATGCCGGGGCTGGACTTCATGCCCGTGCCCACGATGCTGACCTTGGCGATATCCTCGTCGACCACGTATTCACGCGCGTTGACGTCGGGAAGGATGCGCTCCACCGTCTCGCAGGCGCGCTTCTCGTCGGCGCCCGGGCAGGTGAAGCTGATGTCGGTGATGCCGTCCTCGGACACGTTCTGGATGATCATGTCCACGCTCACCTGGTTGCCCGCCAAGGCGCTGAACAGCTTGGCGGCGACGCCGGACATGTCGGGCACGCCGCGGATGGTGACCTTCACTTCCGACGTGTCGTGTGCGATGCCGGTGATGACGGCTTCCTCCATCATGTCGGTTTCCTCCTTGACATAGGTGCCCTCGGCGTCGGAGAACGCCGAGCGGGAATGGATGACCACGTTGTACTTGCGGGCGAACTCGACGGCGCGCATCTGCAGGACGCCGGCGCCGGAGCCGGAAAGCTCCAGCATGTCGTCGTAGTTGATGACGTCGAGCTTCTTCGCACGCGGGCAGATGCGCGGGTCGGCGGTGTAGACGCCGTCCACGTCGGAGTAGATCTCGCACACGTCGGCGTTCAGGCCGTGCGCCACGGCCACCGCCGTGGTGTCGGAACCGCCGCGGCCGAGCGTGGTGATGTCGCCATCGGCGTCAACGCCCTGGAAGCCGGCGACGACGGCGATGGCGCCGCGCTCGAGCGCATCGCGCACGCGCTCGCTGTGCACCATGACGATCTTCGCCTTGTTGTGGAACTTGTCGGTCTCAATGCCAGCCTGGCGGCCGGTGAAGCTCATGGCCTTGTAGCCACGCGCCTCGATGGCCATGGCCAAAAGCGACATGGACACCTGCTCGCCGGTGGAGAGCAGACGGTCCATCTCGCGCAGCGGCGGGTTGTCGTTGAGCGCGGCTGCCAGGCCCACCAGCTCGTCGGTGGTCTTGCCCATGGCGGACACCACGGCGACCACGTCATGGCCGGCCTGCTTCTTCGCGATCAGCTTCTTCGCAACCATTTGGATGCGCTCGGGGCTTGCAACGGACGTGCCCCCGAATTTGCATACGATTAGCGACATGCGTTTCCTTTTTCGGACGGGGTTTCGATTGTCTGCCACTATAGCAAACAACCTCGTAACCACCGCGTCAAACGATGGTTGCGAGGTTGTTTTTTCACAGCGAACGTATGGACGAGCTGGCGATATCGGGCCGAACGGCCACGCGCTATCGGTTTGCGGGATAGCCGGCGGCCGGATGAGGGCTCGGAACGCGAGGCGCGCACGACCCTGCCGCACGACGGGCGCCGGCCGCGGGGCAGGAAGGCCGCCTAGGCGCGATCGGCCAGCAGACGTCGTCCGAGGCGCGAGGAGCCGGCGCGCACGGCGAGCGCCGACCGGGGGCGCGAGCAGGCGCCGCCGCGCGATCCTCGCCGCCCCCTTCGCCACCCCTTCGCCACACGCAACTCGAACCTTGCACCCCCGCGCGCCTTGCAGCGCCCCGGAAGCTCCGCCGCCTACGAAAACGCGACGAACGTGAACAGGAATGCCGCGGACACGATCCACATGAGCGGCTTGACGTCGCGCCAATGGCCCTGCGTCACCTTCACCACCACGTAGGTGATGAAGCCGAAGCCGATGCCGTTGGTGATGGAATAGGTGAACGGGATGCCCATGATGGTGACGAACGCGGGGATGGCCGCCTCAAGGCTTCCCCAGTCGATCTTGCCGATGTCGCTCATCATAAGGTAGCCCACGACCACCAGCGCGCCGCAGGTAGCCGAGCTCGACACCATGCCGATGATGGGAGCCAGGAACGCGCAGACGAAAAACGCCAGGGCGATCACGATGTTGGACAGACCCGTGCGCGCGCCGGCCGCCGCGCCCGAGGTTGACTCGGCGAACGAGGTGATGGAGCTTGCGCCGACGAAGCCGCCGACGATGGCGCCCACGGAGTCGACCATGAGGATCTCGCGCGTGTTCTCCACGTTGCCGTCCTCGTCGACGAAGCCGCCCTGCTGGCCCACCGCCATCATCGTGCCCATGGTGTCGAAGAAGTCGCTCATGAGCAGGCTGAACACGAACATGAGCAGCACGGGTTGCACGAACACCTGCACGATGGCCAGGCCGCTGCCGTCGGGCAGCTGCTGGAACGGGGCGCACAGCGCGCTGAAGTCGGGAACGAAGTCGAACTCGGTGGGCAGCGCCGTGACGCCGAGCGGGATGCCCACGATGGTGGCCACCACAATGGAGATGAGCAGGCCGCCCTTCGTGCCGCGCACCGTCAATATGATGGCAAGGGCGATAGACACCACGGACACTATGGCCGTAGGCTCGGTCAGGCTACCCATGGTGACGAGCGTGGAGGAGTCGGGCGCCAGGATGCCGCCGCCCTTCAGGCCGATGAACGCCACGAACAGGCCGATGCCGATACCGATGGCCTGGCGCAGCGCCACGGGGATGGCGTCCATAACCGCCTCACGCAAGCCCAGCATGACCAGCACCAAGATGATGACGCCTTCCAAAAACACCACGCCCATGGCGATGCGCCAGTCGAGCCCCATCGACCCGCACAGCGTGAAGGCCACGATGGCGTTGATGCCCATGCCCGACGCCAGCGCGATGGGTCGGTTGGCGATCAGGCCCATGGCCGCCGTCATGACGGCGGCACCGAAGCACGTAGCCGTGAGCGCGGCGTTGAACGGGATGCCCGCCGCTTCCATCATGGCGGGGTTGACCGCCACGATATAGGCCATGGTCAGGAAGGTGGTCAGGCCCGCCATCACCTCCGTGCCCAACGAGCTGCCGCGCTCGCCTATCTTGAAGAAACGCTCGATAGCCGCTTCCATTCCGCCCTTTCCCCTTTCCGGATGCGCGCATTGCAGCGCGCCCCTCTTTCCCTTCCGCACCCCCACAGCGCGGCGCCCGCCCGCGCAAGCGCACGAGCGGCCGAAAACAAATCATCATATGCGGAAAAAACCGCAACCGCCACAGTAGCACGTACAGGAGCGGAAAGAACGATGCGGGCGGCGAAACGCCCAGGCGAAAGGACGGATGCGGGCGGGGACGGCTAGCGGGCGGCAACTGCGGCGGCCGAGCAGCAGGCGCCTGCAGGCACGGGGCAACGCCCTCGCCCCACGCGCCTGCGCCCGCTCACCGCTTGCTAGCGGGCGGCCTCCTCCGGCATCTTCCAGAGCAGGATGAAGCCTACGATGAACAGCACCGCCACGCTAAGGACGCCGTAGCTGCTCGAGCCCGTGAGCTGGGTGAACACGCTTACCAGCAGCGTGCCCATGATGGTGGCATACTTGCCGAAGATGTCGAAGAAGCCGTAGTACTCGTTGGCGTTCTCCTTCGGGATGAGCTTGCCGAACTCGCTGCGCGACAGCGCCTGGATGCCGCCTTGGAACAGGCCCACGCACACCGCCAGCACCCAGAACTCGGCAGCGGAGCGCAGGAAGAACGCGGCGAACAGCGTGATGCAGAAGTACGCGAACACCGCGATCAGCAGCATGCGCTTGGTGCCGAAGCGCCCGGCAAGACGCCCATAGGCGATGGCCGACGGGAACGCCACGAACTGCGTCACCAGAAGCGCCAGCACCAGCTGCGTGGAGTCGATGCCCAGGTCAGTGCCGTAGCTGGTGGACATGGTGATGATGGTGTGCACGCCGTCGATGTAGAAGAAGAACGCCAGCATGTACATGAGCAGGCGCTTGTCGCGGGCGATCTTCTTGCACGTGCCCGCCAGGCCCTTGAGCGTATGGCGGAACAAGTGCGCCTCGCGCGCTTTGAAGTGCGTCTGGTGCACGTCGCGCAGCACCGGCACGGAGAACGCCAACCACCACACCGCGGTGATGACGAACGAGATGCGGATGCCGTCAAGCTGCCCGATGCCGAAGCTGCTGCCGAACAGCACGATGACTAGGCACACGATGAACGGGATGCAGGATCCGATATAGCCCCACGCATAGCCTTGGGACGAAACCTCGTCGTAGCGATCCTGCTCGGTGGCGTCGACCAGGAACGCATCATAGAACACCAGCGACGCGTTGAGCATGACCGACGAGAACACATATATCACCAGAAACACCATGGCGTTGCCGGGCACGCCCATGACCGCGAGCGACACCGCGCCCGTGCCGATGGTTCCCGCAAGGAACTTCTTCTTGTTGCCCTTCAGATCAGCCAGGCTGCCCAGGAACGGCATGAGCAGCGCAAGCGCCAGCGAGGCCACCGTGGTCGCATAGCCCCAGGCCACCACAGCGGACGACCCAGGCTCGGCGATGGCCGAGAAATAGATGGGGATGAGCGTTGCCGCCAGCATGACGTATGCGGAGTTTCCCACGTCATACAAAACCCAGCTGCGCTCGCGTTTTGACAGGCTGCGAAGGCCCAATCCCATGGCTGCTCCTTGCTATCGGCAAAGCCCGCGCCGTCCGCGGGAACCCGCCGACGCGCAGGCCCGTGCGGTTCCGAACACCGAATCGTGCATGTACGTTGAACGCCGCCGAGCGGCGCGCAAACCATTGTATATGATGGCTATAATCGTCCACGTAAAATGAATGTCAGCCACACGAGAAACGGGGATACGGAATGCCAGCAATCATCACCCATGATTTCTTCGGACGCGACGTGTACGACGCGCTGTTCCAGACCATCGGCGGATCGCGCGACGAAGCCGACGCGTTCCTGCTGGGAAACCAAGGCCCCGACCCGCTGTTCTACGCGGTGGCCGACTTCCGCGCCACGGCGTACCACAAGCTGGGCAACACCATGCACAGCCGAAAACCCGCCGAGCTGCTGGCGGCGCTGAAGGACTCCCTCAGCGTCCTGGACCCCGAGGAGAAGCCGCTCGGACGCGCCTACGCGCTGGGCTTCCTTTGCCACTACGCGCTCGATTCCACCGTGCACCCGCTGGTGTACTGCCACGAGCACGCGCTATGCGACGCAGGCGAGCCGGGCTTGACGCGCGATGACGGCAGCGAGGTGCACGGCGTCATCGAAAGCGAGCTGGACGAGATGGTGCTGTTCGCCAAGCGCGGCGACACCGTGGCCACGTTCAACCCCTCGCGCGAGATCCTGCACGCAAGCGAGGCGGTGCTCGGCGCCGTGTCGAAGATGTACGCTTACCTGGCCCTGAACGTGTACGGAGAAGTAGTCCCGCACAACCTGTTCCGCCTGTCGGTGCACGGGTTCCGCCTGGTGCAGCGCCTGTTCTGGTCGCCTACCGGCATCAAGCGCGACCTCATCGGCCGCATCGAGCGCCTGGCGCGCCCGCATTCGTTCTACCAGTCCATGAGCCATCGCCCGGTGGCCGCCGCCGAAAGCGTGTTCGACAACCACGAGCACGACGCCTGGACCAACCCCTTCACCGGCGACGTGCGCACCACCGGCTTCTGGGACCTCTACGATCAGGCGCAGTACAAGGCGAAGGATCTGATCGCAGCCTTCGACCAGCCGGGCTTCACCGTCGAACGGACGCGCGAGCTGACCGGCGAGCTGGACTTCTCCGGCCGCCCCACGCAAGCCCAGGTGCTGGCGGTGGAATAGCGGCTGCGGGCGGCAACCTCATCTTATATAACGACTCCCATATGAAAGGGTATTCATGCTGGAAGTAGCCCTGGCTATCCCCTATTGGCTCGAGCTCGCCGCAACCATTTCGGGCGCCATCTTCGGAGCGCTCAGCG
The DNA here is from genome assembly GCF_003474385.1 of Eggerthella sp. AM16-19. Lineage (NCBI taxonomy): Bacteria > Bacillati > Actinomycetota > Coriobacteriia > Eggerthellales > Eggerthellaceae > Eggerthella > Eggerthella sp. AM16-19. Next base: position 13,943 of record NZ_QUCY01000028.1, on the reverse strand, counting down.
CGGTACGGGCGAAATACGACATCTTCGGCGTGTGCTGCATCGCCATCGTGGTCGGCCTTGCCGGCGGCATCACGCGCGACATCCTGCTGCAGGATTACGGCATCTACGCCTTCCAGAAGCCGAACCTGATCCTCGCCTGCATCGCCGCCGGCATCGTGGCGTTCTACTTCGGCAAGCTCATGACATACTTCGACCCGTTCATGGACCTCCTGGACAACCTGTCGGTGGCGCTGTGGGCCATCATCGGCACGGGCAAGGCGCTCTCCGCCGGTCTTGACCTGGTGCCCGCCGTCATCCTAGGCACCATCACCGCCAACGGCGGCGGCATCGTGCGCGACATCTGCATGAACCGGGAACCCGAGGCGTTCCAAGCGGGCACGGTGTACGTGAGCGCGGCGTTCATCGGCGCGCTTGCCTTCGCCGTCATGAAGCAGAACCACCTGCTCGATCAGTATGCGGCCATCACGTGCGTCGTGCTGGTCATGGGCATCCGCTACGCCTCGCTGGCGTTCGGCTGGCGAACCCGCCCGGCGCGCGACTACTCCGACGTGGTCACGCAGGCCGTCACCCAGCCGGTCAAGCGCATGGCCAACCGCGTGCGCGCCCGTCGCCGCCCCACCGGCTTCCAGGCTCAGACCACCGGCCTGACCGGCCCCATCCCCCCGGTTACCGCCAAGGGCGTCACCGGCAGCATGCCGCCCATCGCCTCTCCGAGCGTCACCGGCAGCATGGCCCCTATCGCATCCGACGGCTCGTCGCCGGATAGCGCCTTGGGCAACGGCGTTACCAGCACCGACGGCGAGAATCGCTGCTATCCGGAAAGCGACGATCAGCCGCCGCGCCCCGAGAGCGAGACGTAAGGGGCCCCGCAGGCCCGGGCAACGCCCGACGGAAGCATGCGCGGCCGGCCCCAACCAAGCATCCGGCCGCGTCGGCCCGCAGGGGCATCCAACTCGTCCGCCAGCTGCCCCGTCAACAAGTGCGCGCCCGGCCCCGGACAGCACGGCCGCCCCATCCGCCCACGCCGGCGGATGACCTCTTCATCTCGGCTGCCAGCTGGGGCATCCGCCCCAGCTGTTGCGGAAACGGGACATCCAATATAACGGGATGTTGACGGTTCGCGTCTTTCGCAACGCCACCGTGGATTCCCCGTTTCCAGCACGTTAACTTGCGTTACACTTTGGAATCGCACGTGCGAACGTGGTAGGTACTTGTTCTTAGAAGGAGACCCCATGGGCAGGAAGCACAAGTTCGACTATTTCGGCGCATTCGAGCAGCACTCGAAGCTGGCCGTCGCCGAGTCGGCGTTGCTGGTTGAAACCATCGAGCAGTTCACGGAAGCATCCGCGCTCGAAGAGAACACGCAGAAGGCGCATGAGATCGAGCACGAGGGCGACACGATCAACCACAAGATCTTCAAGACGGTCGCCACCGACTTCATCACCCCCATCGACCGCGAGGACATCATCGAGATGTGCCAGGCGCTCGACGACATCGTCGACGACATCGAAGACGTCATGCTGCGCTTCTACATGTACGACATCCACTTCATGCACGACCAGGCCATCGAGTTCGCGAAGCTCATCCAGGGCAGCTGCGAGGCGCTCGACAAGGCCATGTGCGACTTCCGCAACTTCAAGAAGTCGAAGAACTTCGTGCACCTCATCGTGAAGGTCCACGACCTTGAGGAGCAGGCCGACCAGCTCTACACCAAGGTCATCCGCGACCTGCATGTAAACGACTACGACAACCCCATGCGCGTGCAAGTGTGGACGAACCTGTTCGACAGCATGGAAGCCTGCTGCGATGCATGCGAGCTTGCAGCCGATGTCATGAACACCATTATGCTGAAGAACGTGTAGGCACAGGCTGCACAAACCCATAGAATCGCGAAAGGCCCGCTCACGCGGGCCTTTCTCATGCAATCGCAAAGCGAAACGCCGGGCACCCGGGGCAACCGTCCGGCAACCACATACCGACGACATCGGCAAACGACCGCGCCCGAATGAAAGAAGGCCCGGCGCCGACGGCTATCCGCCGCGACGCCGGGCCTTGCGGTTGCAAGGTTGCCGACCAGGCCGCGCCTTATGCGTAGAAGGCGAACACACGGCGACGCTCGCCGCCGATGGTGGTCAGGTTGCCGTGGCCGGGCAGGACCACGGTGTCGTCGGGCAGGACCGCCAGGCGCTTGAGCGACTTGCGCATGGCCGACATGCTGCCGCCGCTGAAATCGGTACGGCCGATGGAGCCGAAGAACAGCGTGTCGCCGGCGATCAGGACCGGCTTGGCATCCAGGCGCTCAGTGAGCGAGGAATCCAGGAACAGGCACATGCTGCCCTCGGTGTGGCCGGGGGTGCTGATGACCTTCCACGGCATGTTGCCGATCTTCACCACGTCGCCATGGTTGACGCGCTGGTCGACCGGGCATGCGGGGAACTTCTGATCGTCGCGCGGCACAGGCTTGTCGCCGCAGATCATGTCGGCATCGATGGCCGAGGCGATGACGGTGGCGCCCGTAAGGCTGCGCAGCTCGGCGGCGGCCGCCACGTGGTCGGAATGGCGATGCGTCAGCACGATGGCATCAAGCTTGCGCCCGCCCAAAGCCGCCGCGATCTTCTTCGCATCGCTTGCGGGGTCCACCACGAAGGTGGCGGAGCCGTCCGATACGATGTACACGTTGGTCTGATACGGTCCTAGAACCAGGAACGCTGCGTCGACGCACGTTCCCTTCACCTTATATGCCATGTTGTCCTCCTAAATCAGTATCTTCGAGCGTCGAGGGCGGACGCACCGCCCCCCCCTCAACATTGCAACGGGAAGGGCCCTTCGCCAAACAACCCTTCCCCAACGAACTGGAGCGGGAGACCCGCCGCCTCGGAACCCCCAAGGCGGCCCCGCAAGGCCTTTGCTACAGCTGCGCGGAATCCTTCCCTCCGCCGACCTTCGGCACCATGCGGCGGGCATCGAACACGCCCTCGAGCGCCTTGAGCTTGCTGAGGATGATGTCGATGTGCGTGATGTCGCTGACCTGGAACAGGAAGCGCATCTCTGCCATGCCATCGCGGTGCGACACCGTGTTCGACGACAGAACGTTCGCCCCCATGCCCGACAGCACGAGCACGACATCGGAAAGCAGCTGCAGACGGTCGAGCGCCTCGATGTAGACCTCCACCTTAAACGATGTGTTCTTCGGCAGGTCGCTTTCCCAATGCACCTTCATGATGCGCTCGGGCTGCGCCATGAGCTCCTTGGCGTTCGGGCAGTCGCGGCGATGCACCGACACGCCGCGGCCGCGCGTGACGAAGCCGATGATGTCGTCGCCCGGCACGGGGTTGCAGCAACGCGACAGGCGCACGAGCGCGCCTTCCACGCCTTCCACCACCACGCCGTTGGAGCTTTTCGTCTCGTGCTTCTTCGGCTTGTTCACCAGCGTGAGCATGGGCGGCAGCTTGCCGGTGGTCATGGCAGCCGTGCCCAGGTTCAGCGGATCGGGCTGCTGATCGCCCTTGCGACCCAGCTCAGCGAGCAGGCGGTTGGCCACGCTTTGCACGCTCTCCTTGCTGATGCCGATATTGACCAGCATGTCGTCGGCATCCTTGTAGCCCAGGTGCTCGGCAACGGTGCGCAGCGCGCGCTCGGAGCGGGTGTTGGAGATGCCCAGGCCGTGCTTGCGCATCTCGCGTGCCAGCTTGTCGCGGCCGCTGAGCAGGTCGTCTGCGCGGGTGACCTTGCTGAAGTACGCGCGGATCTTGTTGCGCGCGCTGGGGGTTTTCACGATGTTGAGCCAGTCGCGGCTGGGGCTTGCCGACTTCTGCGTGAGGATCTCCACGCGGTCGCCCAGCTGCAGCTCGTAGGCCAGCGGCACGATGGCGCCGTTGACCTTCGCGCCCACGCAGTGGTTGCCCACCTCGGTGTGGATGGCATAGGCGAAGTCGACGGGCGTGGATCCGGCGCGCAGACTCATGGCCTCGCCCTTCGGCGTGAACACGAACACCTCGGTAGGCGCCAGGTCCACCTTCAGGTCCTTCAGGAACTCGCGCGAATCGTGCGTCTCGTCCTGCCAGTCCACCATCTCGCGCAGCCAGGCCAGCTGCTTGTCCATGGAGTCGTTGCCGCCGCGTCCGCCCTTCTCCTTATAGCGCCAGTGCGCCGCCACGCCGTACTCGCTTTGGCGGTGCATCTCCTCGGTGCGGATCTGCACCTCGAGCGGCCTGCCGGCGGGGCCGATGACCGTGGTGTGCAGGCTTTGGTACATGTTGAACTTCGGCATGGCGATGTAGTCTTTGAACCGCCCGGGCATGGGGTGCCACAGCGTATGCACCGCGCCCAGCGCCGAGTAGCAGTCCTTCACCGACTTGACGATGATGCGCACGGCGATCAGGTCGTAGATCTCGGAGAAGCCCTTGCCCTTCTTCGCCATCTTCTGATAGATGCTGTACAGGTGCTTGGGGCGACCCATGATCTGCGCCTGGATGCTCACCTTGTCCATCTCGCCGCGCAGCACGGAGATGACCTGGTCAAGGTACTCCTCGCGCTCGGAACGGCTTTCGGTGACCATGCGCGAGACCTGCTTGAACTTGTTGGGCTCGAGGTAATAGAAGCTCAGGTCCTCGAGCTCCCATTTGATGGAGTTGATGCCCAGGCGGTGCGCGATGGGCGCATAGATCTCAAGCGTCTCGCGCGATTTGAAGATGCGGCGGTCCTCCTTGAGCGCAGCCAGGGTGCGCATGTTGTGCAGGCGGTCGGCCAGCTTGATGACGATGACGCGGATGTCCTTGCTCATGGCGACGAACATCTTACGGATGGTGGCCGCCTGCTCGTCGGTGAGGGTTTCCACCTCGATGCGCGTGATCTTGGTGACGCCGTCGACCAGCTGCGCCACATGCGGGCCGAACTCCTGATCGACCAGCTGGCTGGTCACGTCGGTGTCCTCCACGGTGTCGTGCAGAAGCGCCGCGCACAGCGTTTCCACGTCCATGCGCAGGTCAGCCAGGATGATGGCCACCTCCACCGGGTGCGCGATGAACGGCTCGCCCGACTTGCGGCACGCGCCCTCATGGGCGCTGGCGGCGAAGCGGAAGGCCTTCTCGAGCTTGGCCTCCTCCTCGTCGGTCAGGTAGCCGCGCGTCATGTCCTGTAGGTCGGCGAAGCGCTCATCGGGGGTTTTCTCGCCCTTGGGCATCACCTTCGTGGCCTCGGTGGAAAACGCCTTCTCCGCCACGTGCGGGCGGCCCAGCAGGCTATCGTCGACGGTTTGCCGGACCACGTCGGGCTGCGCCCCCAGCAGGTTCTGGTCCGATCGGCTATTCGACTTGTTCATTTCCAGCCTCCTTTGCAACGGCGGTGGTGGGCAGGATGGGATGCGACACGCGCTTCTGCAGGTCGGCGGAGTTGCTGCGCATGACCCAATCGCGGAACGCGTGGAAGATCTCGCGCTCGTCCATCCCCTCGCGATAGCGCACGCTGTCGGTGAGCTGCACCTTGTCCTGCGTGTCCTTCACATGGATGGAGCGTACCAGCCCGTCGGGGCCGAACATGGCGTGCGCCTCGATGAGCCCCAGCTCGCGGAACACCGCCACGGCGCACGTGACCGACGCCGTGTTCACCGGGAAGATGTCGGTGGACACGTTCTTGGCCAGCTCGGCGTCGCTGGTGGTGAAGAACAGCGTGTCGGAGGCGCGCTGCATGGCGCGCAGCTTGCGGTACACCTGCGCCAAGCTGTCGTGGCACGGCGTCATGTCCGCCAGGATGCGCTCGTTGAGGGCGCAGTCGTTGCGGCTGAACAGCAGGTGCACGCAGGCCGGCTTGCCGTCACGTCCGGCACGGCCCGACATCTGGTTGAATTCTATCTCGTTGAAGGGCATGTGGTACAGCACCACGTGGCGGATGTTCGGGATATCCACGCCCTCGCCGAACGCGCTGGTGGCGATGAGCACCAGAAGCGCGTCGGTGCGGAACAGCTGCTCGATGCGCTTGCGCTCGCTGCGCGACAGGCCCGCGTTGTAGAAGCCGATAAGCGGCGCCACCTGCGGCGCGTGCTTGCGCAGCGCTCGGGCGACGGCCACGGACTGCTCGCGGGAGTTCACGAACACCACCGTCTTCTCGCCGGTTGCCACCAGGTTGGCCAGGTAGTTGTCGCGGCTGGGCACGTTGCGGCGGTCGTCCAGGCGCAGGTTCGGGCGATCGGAGGCGTCGAACACGCATGCGTCGATGGGAAGCTCGCGGCGCACGGCCTGGGCGCACTCGTCGTCGGCGGTGGCGGTGAGCGCGAGCACCGTGGGGTCGCCCAGCCTGCGCACCGCGGAGCCGATCGTGGCGTACGCCTCGCGCTGGCCGGCGCGCGCCAGGCCCACGTGGTGCGCCTCGTCGACCACCACGAACTTGACGCGCCCGGTGTAGGCGAACGAGTCGGCGTGCCATGCCAAGAACTCGGGCGTGGTCAGCGCGATGTCCACGCTGCCGTCGGACAGGCCCGCGAACGCCTGGCGGCGCTCGTCGACCGTGGACTCGCCGGTGAGCGTGACCACGGTGATGCCGAAGGGCGCCAGCGCCTCGCGCAGATGGAACGCCTGGTCGGCGATGAGGGCGCGCAGCGGGTACACGAACAGGCTGGCCTCGCGGGCCGCCAGCGCGCGCAGCGTGGCATGCACCTGGAAGGTCAGCGATTTGCCGCGGCCCGTGACCATGACGCCGAGCACCGACCTGCCTTCGGCAAGGTTATCCAAGATGTCGCGTTGGGCCTGGTGAAGCTGGCCGTCGCCGATGATGGCGCGCACGATGTGCTCGCGCAGACGCTGCGGGTCCTGGCGCGCCATGGCCTCCCAATGGGCGCGGTTGACCTCCAGCTCGTTCTCGTATTCCTCGATGGCCTCGGGGTCGTGCGGCGCGTCGGCGCACAGCTCCTCGTCGCGCGTGGCGTACAGGTCGCTCACGAAGCTGAGGTTCTCCGGGTTCAGGCACGCCTCCAAGGCGGCGCACGTGCGCGCCGGCGACAGCGACTTGAGCATGGCCTTCACGCTGCGGCGGTTCTTCCATTCGTCTATCTGCACCTCGAACGCGGCGTTGACCACGCTGTCGGTCTTCATGAGCGCCTCGATGTCGTTGCAATGGAACATGATGCCCGCCACCGTGGTGCGCCCGTTGGAAAGCGAGCACGAGAAGTGGTTGCGCTCGGCGCCCACCGCGCGGCTGTGCAGCAGCGTGACGTCGCGTGCCAGATACACGGGCACGGGATGCTCCTGGCCGAACGGGGCCAGCGCATCGAGCTGCGCCACGTTGCGCAGCGTGAGCTCGTCGAGGTTCACGCATGCGTCGATGGTGATGAGCGGGTGGAACGCCCCCTCGGGCAGCGCGTCCATGTACTCGCACAGGCGGCGCTCGAACTCGGGCAGTTTCTCGGTGGGAAGCGTCACGCCCACGGCCGCCTCGTGCCCGCCGAAGCGCAGCAGCAGGTCGGAGCAGCTTTCCACGGCCTTGAACAGGTTGACCTGGCCCACGCTGCGGCCGCTGCCGCGCGCCTCGTCGCCGTCGATGGTGAACAGCAGGCAGGGCACGCCGTAGGTGTTCACCAGGCGGCTTGCCACGATGCCCTTCACGCCCTCGTGCCACCCTTCGCCGGCCACCACCAGGGCGCGCTGGCCCTTGTAGGTTACGGCGGCCTGGGCCTTGGCGATCTCGGAGAGCTCCGCCTCGATGGCTCGGCGCTGGTCGTTGACGCCCTCGAGGCGCTGCGCCTGCTGGTTGGCCTGCTCGAAGTCGTCGGTGAGCAGAAGGTCGAGCGCCAGCTGCGCGTCGCCCATGCGGCCGGCGGCGTTCAGGCGCGGGATGATGGAGAAGCTGAGGTTGGTGGCGGTGACCTGCTTGCCGGCGGCGCCGGAGGTGTCGAGCAGCGCGGCGATGCACGGGCGCGGGGCCTGGTTGATGCGGCGCAGGCCGTCGGCCACCAGGGCGCGGTTCTCGTCGCGCATGGGCATGAGGTCGGCGATGGTGCCGAGCGTGGCGAAGTCGGTGTACTGGCGCCACAGGTGCGGCTTGCCGAAGCGACCGCCCAGCGCCTGCACCATCTTGAGCGCCACGCCCACGCCGGCCAGGATGGCGCTGGAGCAGGCGGGGTCGCGCTTCGGGTCCGCCACGGGCACGCCCTCGGGCACCAGGTCGGAGGGCTCGTGATGGTCGGTGACAGCCACTTCGATACCGCGCTCCTGCAGCAGGCGCACCTCGGCCTTGCAGGCGATGCCACAGTCGACGGTGACTAGGAAGTCAGGCTTGACCTGCGACAAGCGCTCGATGGCCGCCGGGGTGATGGCGTAGCCCTCCTCGAAGCGGCGGGGGATGAACGGCGTGACGCGCGCGCCGAACTCGCGCAGGCCGCGCGTCATGACGGTGGTGGCGGAGATGCCGTCCAAGTCGAAATCGCCGAACACGAGGATGTGGTCGCCGCGGCGGATGGCGGCCTCAAGCGCATCGGCGGCCTCGGACAACCCGGGGATGGTGTAGGGGTCGCGCCAGTCGCGATCGAGCGACGGCGTGAGAAAACGGTTCGCGGCTTCCGGGGTGTCGATGCCGCGCGAGACGAGCGTGGCCGCGATGAAGTGCGGCATGTGCAGCTCGCGCTGCAGGCATGCGACCGCCTCGGGCTCTGCCGCCTTGATGTTGAATCTGGCAGACATGGTGGGTACCTACTTATTGCAGTGCTTTCCTATAGTTCGCCTCTATTGTCGCACAAGTGCATGGCGGCACCGCCGGGAAGTGTCGCGGTCGGCGGGCAACGTGGCAAGCGGTTCGGGCGACGCGCCCTGATGCGCTGCGGAAGCGCACGAGAAGGCGCGACCACGCGATGCCGTCCCGGCTGCCGCGCCCGCGCCGTACCCGCTGCCGCGCGACGCCGCCCCGGCCGCCGCGTCCCTGCCGTCCCGGCTGCCACGCCTGCAGCCGCCCCGTTCGCAGCTTTTTTGCAGCCTTTCGCCCTTAGCCCGCAGCCTGGCGCAAGCGTGCGATAATGGGGCCTTCCTACCCTGAACAACGTGCAGGAGCATCGCATGGCCAACTGCCTTGTCGCCCAATCGGGCGGCCCTACCGCCGTCATCAACGCCAGCCTTGCCGGCGTCATCCGCGCAAATCAGCTCAACCCGCTCTACGACCGCGTCCTCGGCGGCCTTCACGGCATCGAGGGAACGCTGGCGGGCAACCTGTTCGACCTGACCGACCTGAGCGGCCGCGAGATCGAGGTGCTCAAGCAAACGCCCTCGTGCGCGCTGGGCACGTGCCGCTACAAGTTCTCCGACGAGGCCGATTTCCAGCGTCTCATCGATGTCATGGACGAGAACGACATCTCCACCATGTTCTACATAGGCGGCAACGGCTCCATGTCCACGGTGGCCGCCATGACGGCCTGGGCCGCCGAGCGCAACCTGGACAAGCGCTTCATCGGCATCCCGAAGACGGTCGACAACGACCTGGGGCTTATGGACCACTGCCCCGGCTTCGCCAGCGCCGCAAAGGTGGCGTGCGAGATAACACACGCCACGCGCATGGATTACGACGCCTACACGCGCCCCGAGGTGTTCGTGCTGGAGACAATGGGCCGCGACGCGGGCTGGCTTGCCGCAAGCACCTGCTTGACCGGCGACGTCGACCTGCTCGTGCTACCCGAGGTCGACTTCCGCCGCAGCATCTTCCTGGAGCAGGTGCGCGCGAAGATGGAGCAGCAGGGCAGCTGCTACGTGGTGGTGTCGGAAGGCGCGCGCTGGTACGACGGCACGTACCTGTCGGCCAACGGCAAGGCCGCCGATGGCCTGGGCCACGCCATGCTGGGCGGGGCCGCCGGGCGGTTGAAGTCCATGATCGTGGAAGCCGGTATCGTGCCGCGCTGCGTGGTGCAGGACCTGTCGCGCGTGGCGCGCTCGAGCAACTTCGCCATGAGCCTGGTTGACCTTGAGGAGTCCTACGACCTGGGCGTTTCCGCGCACATGCGCAGCGCCAAGCCCGAGTTCACCGGGCAGGTGGTGGGCATCCGCCGAGGCCGGGGCGTCGACGGCGGCTACAACACCGAGTTCTTCGCCTGCCCCGCCTCCGACCTGGCCAATTTCGTGCGCCCCTTCCCCAGCGAGTGGATCTTGTCGAACTACCAGGGCGTCTCCGATGAGGCGCTGGACTACTTCCGCCCGCTCATCCAAGGCGAGCCGAAGCTCATCTGCGAGAACGGCATCCCCGTGACTATGCGCCCCTTCAACAGGCGCTAGCGGGTAAGACCAGCAGGCGATAGGGCGAAGCGGCTGCGAACGCGAAAGCGAAGCGGCTGCGGCCGCGAAGCCGACGAGCTCGCGGCTTCGGGCTCTAGAACGCGATGCCGAATGAGGAGATGATGAGGCCCCAGAACACGCCCATGGCCCACAGGCCAGCCAGCACGATGAGGTTCTGGCGAAGGCGGCGGTTGGTGCGGAACAGCACCAGCAGGCCCACACCGGCCGACACCAGAAGGCCCGCCATCATGGCGCCCGCGCCGAGCGCGCCCTCGACGTAGAGCTGCGCGATCACCACACTTGCCGCGCAGTTCGGGATAAGGCCCACCAACGCGCTGCCAAGCACCGACAGCGCCGGGTTGCTGCCCAGGAATGCCGCCAACGCGTCCTCGCCGACCAGCTCCAACGCACCGTCAAGCACAAGGGTGATGATGAAGATGAACACCGTGACCTGCACCGTGTGCTTGAGGACGCTGCGCAAGATGGAGCCGCCCTCGTGATGGTGCTCGTGTTCCTCATCGTGCTCGAAATCGTACGCCAACTCCGGCTGCTGCTCGCAAGTTTCGCAATCGCCGTTGCAATGGCAGCGATCGCGCTCGCACAGCTCGTGGATACGCAGCTTCTCGCGGTCGCGGCGCGCCAGGCGGATGACCGCGTCCACCACGAATCCCATGACCATGCCGATCATCAGCTTCACGCCCATGATCTTCAGGATGGTCGCCGGCGCCACCTGCTCGGCCAGGAAGATGGGCAGCATCTCGTCGGAGGTGGACAGGAACACGGCGAACAGCGTGCCCAGCGTGATGACGCGGCCCGCCCACAGCGTTGCTGCCGCCGCCGAGAAGCCGCATTGCGGGACGATGCCCACGAGCGCGCCGACCACCGGTCCTGCCGCGCCCGCGCGCCGCACGGCCTCCTCGGCCTTGTCGCCCGCCTTGTGCTCGAGCCATTCCATTGCCAGATAGGTGACGAACAAAAATGGGATAAGGTACAGCGTGTCCTCGATGGAGTGCTCGAGGACGTGCCCGATGAGATGCGCGATGTCTTCCATAAACCTTGCCTTGCGATCGAAAGATGCCCTTACCTGCGCATGCATCGCATGCGCTCCGTGTGTCAGGTTCCCAGTTTACAGAACGCGTCAAGCGAACGTGAAGAAACCGTGAACGATGGTTAACTTTCCCGGCTTTTGCCCTCGCGGGCCGCGCCCTGGAATCGCGAGACGTGAACGCCGCGCCCGATGAACAGGTTCCAGGAGGGTGTTCAGAAGGAGGTTGTTCAGATACGCGACGGGCCCGGGATTTCTCCTGGGCCCGTTTGGGTTTTGCCTGCTTGCCCCTCGTTTGACGCCGGGGGCGACCGGCGATGCTGCGCGGCTGGCTAGGCCAGCGCTGCTTTCAGCTGATCGATGCCGTCGAACGGGGTTTCGCTGTTCCCGTTTTGTCGGTCGATCTTGATGACTGTGCCCTTCCACGTGGGGTCCTTGCGCTGGGCCGCCGAGCTTGCCGGCGCGTCATCGGCGGGCTTGCCGCCTTCCCCATCGTGCTCCTTGAACTCGTCGGTTCGTACGACGAAGCGGTAGTCGAACTTCTTGCGGTCAGGCAGGCCCTTCGAATCGAAGCCGTATTTCAGCTGGCCGAGCATGCCGCGCATGGCCTCGACCGCGCCGGCCTCCCCGATGCCCACCATACCGAGCTCGCTGCTGTACAGCGACTTCGGCGACACGTACAGCGTGCGGATCTGGCGGCGACGACGCTCCTCGAAGCGGACGAGGATAGCGGCAATGACCACGATGCCGACCCACCATACGATCGCAAGCGTCAGATCGAGCGGGCTATCGATGCGGTTGAAGCCCAGGTGATACCACAGCACCAACAGCAGAGCCGCGACGACGGCCGCCGCGCCCAGCACCAGATAGTTGCTTTTCCTCATGGCGCTAAGCCTCCATTCCGGCGGGCTTGACGGCGGGAGACCCCGAGGGGTCCTTGCCGTCGCCATCGCCCAAGACGTCGTTCATGTCGTTGCGCAGCCTACGCTCGTGGTTCTTGCGGCGAAGCGCCGCCGCAAGGCCGTAAACCGCCGTGAGAACCATACCGACGATCATGTACCAGTGCACCCAGCAATGATCCTCGACCGACTCCCTGCCCAACGGGTTCTCGGCGTCGTAGATCCGCTCCTCCTCGACCGGGTTGTCGGCCTCGGGGCTGCCCGTCACCGACTCGTACGCGCCCTCGAGCACACCGGCCAGCGCATCGAGCGGGCCGGCAGCCGCAGGCGCCGGATTCGGAGTCGAACCGGGCGTCGTGCCGTCCGGAGTCGAGCCAGGCGTCGAGCCGTCGCCGGGGGTCGGGCTCGGGGTGGGCTCCGGCGTCGGAGCCGTGCCGTCATCCGGGTTCGGCGTCGGGGGCACCGGAGCCGGCGTGACCGTCAACGTGCCCAGATGCTCGTCGATGACGTAGTTGGCCGCATCGACATCGCCCCACGTGATGCGATAGGTGTTCTCTGAGCTGCCCACCTCGGTCTGGCTGCCGGTGGCGGCCGCCGTGACGCGGTCCTCGCCCTGCAGACCCTCGATCGACAGCTCATTGTTCACAAGCTCGCTGCCGTCGTAGATCTTCGAGTCGCTGCCCGTGGTCACCATCAGCGACGCGGGCGTGATGCGGTACGTGCGCTCGACGCTGCCGGCGTAGTTGCCCTTGCCGACGACGGCCACGGTCACCTCGCCGACGTTCTTCACGTCGCCGGAGAAGGAAAGCTCGTAATCGCGGCCCTTCACCAGCGCCCTACCGTCCCTATCGACCACTTCGGGCTCGAAGCGCTGGTCCGCGCCGTTGTACACCGTGTCGGTCAGATAGCCGACCGTCACGCCGCCGAACGCGCCGGCGTCATCGGGGTCGATGGACTGCGCCGACACCGTCAGCGTGCCGAGGTTCTCCTCGACCGTGTAGTTCGCCGCCTTCGCGTTGCCGTCCCAAACCAGCTCGTAGCCGTTTTCGCTCGTGCCGACGGTGGTCTGGCCTCCGGTGGTCTTGAGGGTGGCCGTCTCGCCGTTCACGAAGCCGGACGCCTTGCCCTCGGCCGTCAGCGCATTGCCGTCATAGGGCTTGGAGGCGCTCGGGGTGGTCACGGTCAGCTTCGCCGGCTCGACCTTGATGGTGCCGTCGACGAACTTGACGTTCAGCTT
>NZ_QUCY01000028.1:0-511 GCF_003474385.1 Eggerthella sp. AM16-19 | reverse complement strand
AGCTTGGAGGTGACGTCCTCGCCCTGGGCGTTCTTGATGACGAGCACGTCGGCCGTGGCCGCAACCTCGCCGTCGGAGACGCTCGTCGCCGTCGCGCTGGACGCGGCGGCCTCGAGCGTGTAGCCCTCGGGCAGGGCGCCGACCGTCACGGCGGCGCCGTGGGACGCGCCGTCGTAGGCGAACGTGCCGCCCGTGGTGGTCACGACCACCTCATCGGCGGATTCGGTGACGGTCAGCTTGCCGATGGATTCGGAGACCGCGTAGTTCGCCTGCTTGGCGGTGGCGCCTGCCGCCGCCCAGTCGATGGCGTAGGCGTTGTCGCTCGTGCCCACCTCAGTCTGGGAGCCGGTGGTCTCGAAGGGAGCGGACTCGCCGTTGACGAAGCCGGAGATGGTGCCGGCGGCGGTCAGGGCGTTGCCGTTGTAAACCCTGGAGGCGCTCGGCGTGCTCACCGTCAGCGGCGCGGGCGTGATGCGGTACGCGCGCTCGACGCTGCCGGCGTAGTTGCCCT
>NZ_QUCY01000027.1:0-32018 GCF_003474385.1 Eggerthella sp. AM16-19 | reverse complement strand
CATCGCCGACGCGGCTTACACCGCACCCCCAGAAACGTTACGCCGTGCTCAGGAACGTCCAGGGAGATTACAACATCGGCTTAGACATGGGTACCGGCTCGGATGGATGGGCGGTCACTGATGGGGAGGGCCGGCTTCTTCACTTCAAGAAGCAGCCGACGTGGGGTAGCCGCCTGTTCGACAGCGCGGAAACTGCCGCTTCTGCGCGAATCCCGCGTAGTCAGCGCAGGCGCTATGTTCGCCGCCGTTGGCGTCTTGACTTGCTGCAAGGCTTGCTCCAGGAGGAAGTGGAGAAAGTCGACCCTGATTTCTTCCTGCGGTTGAGACAATCTCGTTTGGTGGATTCCGATCCCAACAAGACCACTGCCGCATATCGCTGGCCCATCTTCAACGAGTCCGATTTTACGGAGGTCGATTACTACGACCAGTTCCCTACGATTTACCACCTTCGCAAGCACTTGCTGGAAAGCGATGAGCAGGCAGATATCCGTCTTGTGTACCTTGCTCTGCATAACATTGTGAAGTGCCGCGGCAACTTCTTGCGCGAAGGTTCGTCTCTTTCCGCGAAAAACGCCAAGCCCGATGATGCCGTCAAGGCGTTTTGCGAAGCGCTTGAAGCTTGGAGCGAAGGTCGCGATGGCGAATACTCACCGATCAACGTTGATGATGTTGTGGCAGCGCTAACGGCAAAAGGGGTGAGCAACTCCGAGCGCGCCGCGGCAATCGCCGATTATGTGACGGTGTCGTTCGGCGATCGAGCAGCGGATAAGAAGCTCAAAAAGGCGCTGGCGGCGGCAATGGTCGGGCTAAAGGCTGAGTTCAAAGATGTTTTCGGCGAGTTTTCGGCGGAGAAGACGAAAATCTCGCTTTCCAATGATGAGGAAGTTGAAGCCCTGCGCGAAGCTTGCCCTGATGACAGCAAGGACGTGTTCGATTCGTTGTGCGGCGTGTACGCTGCTTACGTGCTGCAAGGCCTTTTGTCCTATGCCTCGGGCGAAACCATTTCCGCGAACATGGTCGCAAAGTACGATCGGTATGGCGCCGATTTGAAGCTGCTCAAAGCCCTTGTTCGCGAATATAAGGACGCAAAAGCGTATGACAGCTTTTTCCGCGGTCCCCTGTATAGCGACAAAAGCGGGTATAGCGTCGCGCAATCCAAGGGATACACGCGTTACAACCTGGGCAAAATCTCATACGACGACTTCGCCAAAGAAGTGAAGAAGCTATTTGCGGGGACGGCTGCAGAAGGCGACGGCCGTTATCTTGACATGATGGATGCGTTTGAGAACCAGCGGTTTTTGCGTCGCTTGAAAACCAGCGATAACGGAAGCATCTACTACCAGCTTCATCTTGAGGAAATGGAAACGATCCTGGATAACCAGGCGAAGTTCTACCCGGTGCTGAAAGAGCAGCGCGAAAAGCTGCTTTCGCTCGTGACGTTCCGTATCCCTTATTACGTTGGGCCCCTGACCCAGCGCAACGCAAGGCTGGATGCTCATGATAACCCTCGCTTTGCGTGGTCCGAGCGCAAACCCGGAATGGAAAATGCGATAATCACGCCCTGGAACTGGGACAGCATTATCGACAAGGGCAAAAGCGCGGAGAACTTCATCAAACGCATGACGGGAATATGCACGTATTTGCAAGGCGAAGACGTGCTGCCGAAGTGCTCGCTTCTGTATGAGGAGTTCTGCGTCCTGAACGAACTGAACGGCGTTCGTTGGACAAGTGACGGCGACTACGAGCAGCGTCTTGATGAGGAGCAGCGGCGCGGTATCGTGGAGGACCTGTTCCATCGCTACCGCACGGTGAGTTACGAGCGTATCGCAAACTGGCTGGTTGAGAACGGGTACGCATCGTCTGCGCACGTGGTCGGCGGCCAGGGCGTTAGCGGTCTGGAGTCGAAGATGTCGTCGTATATCTTCTTCGCGAAAGACGTGTTCAAAACGGGGAAGATCGCACAGTCCGACTACCCTATGGTTGAAGAAATCATTCAGTGGAACACGCTGTTCGAGGACCGCAAGATTTTGCGCGAGAAATTGCAGGAAAGGTATGGCGTTGAGGGCGAGGGCCGCCTCGATGATGCGCAAATCAACGCGATTTGCAAGAAACGCTTTACTGGATGGGGGCGTTTGTCGAGGCATTTCCTCACAGGTTTGAAGGTCGACACGCAGCTCGATGAGAAATCGATCATGGACATCTTGCGTGAGGGCGATCCGAATTCGGATAATCGACGCGGCCGTGCGATGGTGCTCATGGAAATCTTGCATGATGATCGTCTTGGGTTCCAAAACGAGATTGACGCATTCAATCGAGCGTATTTCGAGCAGGCGGGCGATGCTCTTGGCATAAACGACCTGCCGGGCTCGCCGGCGATGCGTCGCAGCCTTAATCAGGCTATTCGCATCGTCGATGAGGTCGTTCGCATTGCCGGCAAAGCGCCCGCGCATATCTTTATCGAGGTGACCCGCGATGACGATATGAAGAAGAAGGGCAGCCGCACCAAGCGCCGCTACGACAATCTCAAGGATGCCCTGGCGAAGTTCAAGGAGCAAGACTCGCAATGGACGAAGCGGGTTTTGACGGAGCTGAAAGACGTAAGTCCTGATGAGCTTGATGAAAGGCTCACGCTGTATTTCATGCAGAACGGCAAATGCCTGTATTCGGGCAAACCGATCGATATCACGCAGCTTTCGAATGCGGGGCTTTACGAGGTCGATCACATCATCCCGCGCTCCTACATCAAGGACGATAGCTATGAGAACAAGGCCTTGGTGCTGCGCGAGGAGAACCAACGTAAGACCGACGCGATGCTGCTAGACCCCGCTATCCGTCAGCGCATGTCGGGCTATTGGCGCGCGTTGCACGACGCTGGGCTTATCGGAGACAAGAAGTTCAAAAGCCTGATGCGCCCGAGCGTGAACGAAAACGCCATGCGCGGGTTCATTGCGCGTCAGTTGGTGGAAACCAGCCAGATGGTGAAAGCCGCCCAATCGCTGTTGAGCGCGAAGTATCCCGACACGAAGGTCGTTCCCGTTAAGGCGAGCATGTCCCATAATCTGCGCGATGCTGCCGGGTTTGTGAAATGCCGCGAGGCGAACGACTTCCATCATGCTCACGATGCGTACCTGGCATGTCGTGTCGGCTTGTTCATCTCGAAGTGGCATCCGGGTATTTACGAGCAGCCCATCGCGTATGCCCATGCCATGCGCAAATATGTCCGCGATCAGGCCGAGCTGTTCAACGCCCGCCATGAGGCTCCGGGCTCTAGCGGCTTTGTAATCGGCAGCTTTATGGGAAAGCATGTGGACGAGGACACTGGCGAGCTATGGGACGGCGCTGCAGAAGTGGAAGGGATTCGCAAGGCGCTGAATTATCGCCAATGCTATATCACGCGCATGCCCGTTGAGGATTCGGGCGCTTTCTGGAATGCGACGATTTACTCGCCGCGCGATCCGAAGATGGGCCCGAAGCTGTCTTTGCCATTGAAGAGCGATTTGGATCCGCAGACATATGGCGGTTATTCGAGTCAGCAGTTCGCGTATTTCTTCATTTACGAAGCGCGCGACAAAAAGGGTCGTACCGTTTTCCGCTTTGCGGAAGTCCCGGTATGGCTTGCTCCGCGTATTCGAGTGGACGAAGGGGCGCTGGAAGCTCATGCTCGTCGACTTGCGGAAGGCGAGAAGTTGCAATTTGTCGGTATTCGGCGAGCGAAGCTACTCAAGAAGCAGCTTATTGAGATTGATGGCGAGAGGTTCTTGATTACGGGAATTAAGAAGATGAGAAATGCGACCGAGATAGCTTTTTCTCTCGAAGAAGCCGGCTATCTCTCAAATTCGATGAATCAAGATGATCAAAGATTGTGCGCAGCCGATTTGATTGACCGCGTTGCAGTTTGTGGCATTCGTCGAATGCCGAGGTTGATGAAGCTAATAAAAATTCAGTTGCTGAAAGAGAACACTGTTAAATTAAGTGAGCAACAACGCAGAGAGTTCCTTATGCGTCTGCTGTCGCTAATAAACGGAGCTGATGTGGATTTGTCGATGGCGGGCGGGGCGAAATCAATAGGATGTCTTCAGCCAACATACTCAAAACTCCTTAGCGACCCCAACGTCGATTTCTACATTATCGACCAATCTGTGACGGGCATGTTCGAACGGAGGACGCGCGTTGGCCTTTAGGAACATCGTCATCGAGAGCCCCTGCAAGCTTTCCTATAAGGGAGGCTATCTCGTAGTGCGCAAGGAAGACGAAGCCGCAAAGGTCCATTTATCGGAGATCACGACCATCGTGCTGCAGACCAATCAGGTGTTCATCAGTGCATATTTGCTTTCTGAACTTGCGAAAGCGAAGATTTCGCTGGTTTCGTCCGACGAAAAGCACAACCCAATCGGGCAATACCTGCCGTTATATGGTGCGCACAACACCAGCAAACGGATTGGCGAGCAGCTTGAATGGGGCGAGCCGATAAAGAAGCGTGTGTGGCAGCGAGTGGTGCGCGATAAAAT
Source organism: Eggerthella sp. AM16-19 (assembly GCF_003474385.1). Taxonomy (NCBI): domain Bacteria; kingdom Bacillati; phylum Actinomycetota; class Coriobacteriia; order Eggerthellales; family Eggerthellaceae; genus Eggerthella; species Eggerthella sp. AM16-19. The sequence continues at coordinate 27,510 of NZ_QUCY01000027.1, read as the reverse complement.
CGCGCACCAGGCTCGTTTACTTGACGCACGTGCAAGCGAGCCGGAAGGCGAAATGCTTGTACGTTTGGTAGACGAAGTGCGCTCGGGCGATACGACGAATCGCGAAGCCCATGCGGCAAGGATTTACTTTCGCGCGCTATTCGGTCCGAACTTCTCTCGTGACGACGACGTTCCGGTGAACGCTGCGTTGAACTATGGATATGGAATCCTACTTTCGGCGGTAAATCGCGAGATTGTGGCGAGGGGTTATTTGACGCAATGCGGGATTTGCCATCGAAGCGAATTCAACCAGTTCAATCTTAGCTGCGATTTGATGGAGCCGTTTCGGCCTATCGTGGATCGGCTTGTTTTCGACAACATCGACGGCGATTTCACGAAGGACGACAAGTATTTGCTTGTCGATATGCTCAATCATCGCGTTCCGTATCGCGGCGGGTCGTACCACGTTGGTTCGGTCATAGGTCTTTACGTGCAGGATTGCTTGAGCGCGCTGAATAAGAAGCTGTCCGTTGATGAAATCGAAGCATTCGATGTCTTATGACGGACAAGGAGAGGGTGCGATATATGCGATTAGTGCTGTTCTTCGATCTGCCGGTTGAAACGCCGAAGCAGCGCAAAGACTATCGCCTGTTTCGCAAATTCCTGCTGAAAGACGGGTTTCTTCCTTTGCAGCAATCGGTGTATGCGAAGTTGGTTGTGAACGATGGTGTGGCTAATAGCGCGATTGCCCGTGTTCGCAAACATCGCCCGCCAGCTGGATTGGTGCAGATTCTCAAGGTCACGGAAACTCAGTTTTCAACCATGGAATACATTACGGGAAAGCGTCCAGATTATGAGGAGATCGACTCCATGGAAGAGCTTCTGGTGCTATGAAGCTGGTGTTTAGCGGGCTGGAAACGCCGATTGATTTGGCACCTGGGTATGCATCGACGCTTCAGATTGCGAACGAGACGCTGTTCGCGCGAATCGTTCGCTCTTTGGCAAGCTCAGCTGGCGGTTTGGCATTGGAACCGTATACGCTGTGGGATGACGGAGTTGAACTAAGGCCATCGACATCGCTTATGGTGGTGCAGAATCCCTTGCAGCTGCCCTGGGATGATCGTTCGCTTATGGGCGAGGTTGTTAAACGTATCGAGCGGGAATTCCTGGAAGACGAGGATTTGCGCCGGGGCATTGAGGCGATGGACTCTGCTTTGTCGGCAAAGCTGCTTGATCTGGGCTTTGGGATGAACTCCGATTATGGTTTCGGGTTAGAATGGGAGCTGAAGCGCTACCTGAAGTTCAGAGGTTTTGGCGTTGACATGCAGGACTCTAAACCGCTCCTTGATAATTTGCTGAACTTTCTTTCTCTGGCTCTTGACGCGGGTTGCAAGCAAGTTATCACGTTCGTGAATCTTAAAACTTTTCTGACGCAAAACGACTTGAAAGCGCTGTTCGAGTACGTTTTTTATTCGAAGTTGACTGTGCTGTTGATTGAGAATAAAGCGGATGAAGTAGTGTATGATTACGAACGAAAACTAGTGGTTGACCTGCACTTTATCGAGAGCTAGACATCGAAATCAGTCAGGGAGAACGTCCCTTTGCAGTGGGGATTTTGCTTCAATGGTTTTGGAGTAGTGCCACCCTGACTGGTAATAAAACGCAGTGCAGGCATTTTGGGAAAAATTCTTAGTTTTGGAGTAGTGCCACCCTGACTGGTAATAAAACAAACGTGAAGGCAAGGTTCCATGTGTTCATGTTTTGGAGTAGTGCCACCCTGACTGGTAATAAAACCGCATCCCACCTTCGAGGACGCGGCGAACGGTTTTGGAGTAGTGCCACCCTGACTGGTAATAAAACCGGGTTTGATACGGTCGATGCACGGGACGCGTTTTGGAGTAGTGCCACCCTGACTGGTAATAAAACGGTTTCAGGTTTGCCGCCGTGGGCTTTTCCGTTTTGGAGTAGTGCCACCCTGACTGGTAATAAAACAAGCGTAAGGCTTTCGAGTTCACCTGTCACGTTTTGGAGCAGTGTCACCCTGACTGGTAATGAAACCCCCGTGAGCGCCGCTGCTTCTTTCTCGGCGTTTTGGAGCAGTGTCACCCTGACTGGTAATGAAACCACCACGCTCGAAGGCTACGAGAGCGCCCTGTTTTGGAGCAGTGTCACCCTGACTGGTAATGAAACCGCATCCGCCTTCAGCTGTTTCTGCGCGGTGTTTTGGAGCGGTGTCACCCTGACTGGTAATGAAACTCTCCGCAGGTGTGGATTCCCGCCCCAACGGTTTTGGAGCAGTGCTGCCCTGACTGGTAATGAAACTTCGACGGTCGGCACGTCTCGCATGTGCCAGTTTTGGAGCAGTGTCACCCTGATTGGCGTCCTATCCGCCTTAATCCACCCTCATCACACGAAGGCATTTCTCCCCGGGCCTTTGCCCCACGATCCCGCAAGCTATGAGCGCGTCTAGGGCGTGCTTCGCCTTGCTGCGGTCGGGGCCGGCGGATCCCCAGCATGGCAGGCTTTCGTAACCGTCGGCCTTTGCGCCGGGTTCGCTTTTCCCGCATGCTACTTTGAGGACGACTGCCCTGCGCGCTTCGCTGCCGAGTGCTCGGATCGTCGCGACCAAAGCGTCGCTCAGCGCCTCGGGCACATCGGGCATCTCGAGCGGCTTGACGGAAGCGAGGACCTCGCCCGTTTCAACGACGGCGAGAATCTGGGCGCCATACGCCTGCGCGGCTTTGGCGGTCATCCCGTCGACTTCCAGAAGCTGCTCAAGGTTTCCCGGCCTTTTGCGGCAGACGCCGCGCAACGCGCGTTCGGTCAGGGTACCGCCTGCGCCACCGCTTTCCGATACCGCGGCGCACGCGTTCTTGAGGCTAGCGAAAAGCGCACGCTCGTCGTCCGTCAGCGGCCTTGCGTCCTCGGCGCGCACGATGCCGTCGACGGGCGCCGCGCAGTTATCGCACCTTCCGCACCCTCCGTCATCAGGGGGTTCCTCGCCGAAGTAGCGCAAAACAAGATCGCGCCGGCAGGCGCCCTCTTCTCTGCAGAAATCCCGCATGTCGAAGGCGAGCCCCTTTTGCCTGGAACGCTGCGGGTCGTTTTGGCCTTCGCCGCCCGCTTCCGCCATGAACAAAGCGGTTTGCAGGTCCTGCTCGTCCCATAGCATGATCGTGTCGGCGGGCTCTCCGTCGCGCCCCGCGCGGCCTATCTGCTGATAGTAGCTCTCGACCGAAAGCGGCATGCCGCAGCAGACCACGTAGCGCACATCGGGCTTGTCGATGCCCATGCCGAAAGCCGACGTCGCGACCATCGCCGGCGCCCGCCCCGACATGAACGCTTCCTGCGCCGCCTTCTTCGCGTCGTTGTCCAGCTTGCCGTGGTAGAGCGCGGCGGGTATGCCTGCTCGCTTGAGTGCGTCGTGGATCCGCTCGGCCTCGGAAATCGTGACGCAATAGAAGATGCCGCACTCGCTTTCCCTCGAACGCGCGGTCCGCACGCACCACGATCCGCGCTCGTCGTGGGGCATATGCACAACGGAAAGCGAAAGGTTGGCGCGGTCGAACGAGGAGACTATCTCCAAGGGGTTTTGCAGGCCAAGGGACCTGGCGATGTCCTTGCGGACCCTCGGTGTCGCCGTCGCCGTCAGTGCGACCACGGTCGGGCGCCGGTCGAACCGCTCGATGAACGCGCTGATCTCGCGGTAATCGCCACGGAAGTCATGGCCCCATTCGCTGATGCAGTGGGCCTCGTCGACGGCGACAAGGGGGATTGCGAGATCCTCGATGGCCGACAGGAAAGCCGGGTTCGACAAGCGCTCCGGCGCAACGTACAGGATTTGGAACTCGCCGCTTTTGATGCGCCTCCGGACCTTTTCCTGCGCCCGAAGGCTGAGCGTGTTGTTGAGGAAAGCCGGATGCAGGCCCAGCTCAACGAGCTTCCTCACCTGGTCGCTCATGAGCGAGACCAGGGGAGAGACCACGATGGTGGTGCCGCCGAGTGCGACGGCGGGGACCTGGTAGATCAGCGATTTGCCCGCTCCGGTGGACATGACGGCCAGCACGTCGCGTTTCCCCATGATGGCCTTGATGGCCCTTTCCTGCTCCGGGCGGAACCCGTCGTGCCCGAAGCAGCGCTTCAACACTTCTTCCGCTTGCTCGAACGATGCCATGCGTCCTCTTCCATGCTTGTTGATTTGCAACATTATTGTAGTCGCAGACTTGGGTTGGTCCTTGCGGTCGGAAGCGTCCTTTCGCAAATATGGCAGCTTCCCCTTCTTCGCTCCTTCGCCCCAACCCCACCCGTCGCATTCCCGTCCTCTATCTTGGCCGTGTGGCGCGTGGGGGTGTTTGCTTTGGGCCATGGGTGGCTTCGCGGGCGCTTCTTCGCAGGGCACAATTGCCTTGGAAGCCGGCTTCGGCGCATGCGGCGCCGGAGGGGGAGCGGCTTGGAATCTGCGATGCGAAAGGGAGTGATGAAGATGATGAGACCCATGATGAGGAAGGTTGCGTTCGGGGTGCCGGCCGTCGCGTTGTCGGCGGCGCTCGCGTGCACGATGGCCGGCTGCGGCGGCACCGAGGGCGGCCAGGACGGCTCGGGCGACAACGCGCCCGCAGGTCAGACGGTTAACGGCGTGCAGACCGCCGAGGTCGCGGGCTTCACCATCGAGTCCGTCGGCGATGGCTCGTACTATCGCGGCGCCGCCGAGCGGCAGGACGGCTTCTGGCTGCGCGTGAAGATCACGAACAACAACGAGTCCGCAAAAGCGCCTTCCGCGTTCAGCGCGCGTGCCGCCGTCGGCACCTTCGATGCGGGCGACGCGGTGTTCGACGCCTCCGGCGATCAGCGTCTCAACGCCGACACCAAGACGCAGGCCGTTGAGCTGGGCGAAGGCGCGCAGATGGACGCCAACACCAAGATCGAGCCTGGTGAGAGCATCGAGTGGGTCTACTTCTGGACCACTAAGGACAACTATTACGGCCCGATCACCGTCCAGTTCGACAAGAACGCCACGGGCGGCACCGACCCGCGCACCATGCGCTTCGACACCACCGGCAAGGAAACCGACGGCTACAAGGCCGCGGTCGAGGCCGCTGAGGCCATCAAGGCCCAGGGCGGTGTCGACTACGCTGCATACAGCGTGAAGGCTGCCGACGGCTGGGCGCTCGTCGAGACCAAGGAGAAGAGCAGCGACGCCACGTTCAACCCCGAGGGCTCCACGAAGCGCTTCAGCACCAGCACGTGCTCGCGCGCCCCGCAGAAGGAAGCCGAGGCGCTGCAGGGCAACTTCGGCGGCAAGGGCGAGATCGACGAGGTAGACATCAACGGTGCCACCTGGACGCGCTACACCCAAACCGGCACGTACTACATGTTCACCGTGGCCCCGTGCGGCACCACGGTCCGCATGTTCATCGACAGCGGCATCACCTGGGAAGATGCCATGCCCATGATGCAGAACGTGACCCTGAAGTAGCTTTTCCGCCCGCGCTTCGGGCGGGATTCCCTCGAAACGGCCGGGATGCATTACGCTCCCGGCCGTTTTACGTTCGGGGGCTATAGAACAGGTAACGCTACCGTAGGGTTTTGCGGAATCGGGTTAGTATGGTTCCCAAAACCCATCCGGTTTGCGGGTGCGATGGTTCGATTGCGAGGGGCGCTTTATGGCTCAGAGCATTGTTTCCCGGGAAGAGCTGTTGGAGAACGCGTATCGGATCGCGGAGAAAAACGGGGTGTCGGCGCTTTCGGTGCGCGGCCTTGCCAACGCCACGGGCATCAGCGTGGGGACGGTGTACCGCCATTTCTCGGCGAAGGACGAGCTGACCACCGCCACCATCCAGCTGTACTTCAAGCACGCCCTGGCGCTGCTGCTCTCCTCGAAGCGCTCCCACGCGTAGGGGTTGGGTTTGCGTCGAGTTCTCGGATGGGGCTCGGCTCTGGAATCCTGTGAGCTTTCATCGAAGCCATCTGCTTCAAAAGCCGCCGCCCGACCGGCATGTGCGAATCGCGCACCGGTCGGGCGGCGGCTTGTTATTGTCAAAAACCGAAGTTGTGCGCTATGGTTTCATACGGCGAAAACGTCCAGGCGCAATCGTGGGGCAAGCAACGGGCTTTGTCGGCATTCAAGGGGATGCTGCTACGTGTCCTTCTCGATTTTGCGATCGTAAGCTGCTAATCAGGGCTTGCCGTCTCGCGGCGGATTGTTTTGCCGGTTTACTGTCAGCCCGGTGACATTGATGTTACGTTTTCTCACGGAGTGGCATAAAAGTGATACAAATGACGGGACGAATGCGATGCTTATCAATATGTAAGCCATGTCAAACGATAAGCGTGCTCTTGTCAAGGCACATTGCCAGCTTGTTTGAGGCAAGCTGAGGTCATCGGGGGTCATGAACGGTTGGCAAATGGATCGCTGAAAGGGGGATCGATGGCAGATCGATCGGATGGCATCCTTGCCCCCAAGGGGAAGAAGGGGAAGCTGACCAATTCCCAGCTTCGTTTGCTCGGCTTCGTCGCGGCTTGCGGCCCAGATGGTTGCTCCGAGACCAAGCAAGCGCTAGCGGGAAAGCTGCACATCAGTTTGAAAACGGTGGACCGCGCGATACATCGCTTGCGCGAAGATGGGCTCATCGTGTCGCATGCTCGTTTCGGGGAAGACGGCACGCAGCTGAGCAACACCTACATCGCTGCCGCAATGGACGGCGAAGACGAGCATCAAGACTTGCAGGGCGATAAGGAATAGGCTTTTTGCGCAAGCGCGGGCTCAAAAGGCCTATTCCTTATCAAGCCCCAAAGCAGTCGTTTTTGTGCGGCTAGGGAAGCTGCCGCTTTGGCTTATCCTGTTGCTTGATCGAGTTTAAGCGGCAAGATAGCCGTCCCGCTTCCCGAAGAATCGCGGGTGAGACCTGTTGGTGAGCTGCTGCTTTCCCGTGTGCAGCCGTCCTACTTCCCGAAGAATGCGCGGGTGAGGCCGGCTCGGGTTTGCGTGTCGGTCTTGCTGTAGATGTTGGTCAGGTGTCGCTGCACCATGCGCAGCGAAATCCCCAGGTCGTCGGCCACTTGCTTGAGCGGCCGCTCGTCGGCGGTCACGGCGCGCAGCACCTCTTCCTCTCGCGGCGTCAGGCCGCTTCGGCTGATGAACTCGGCCTGCGTCTCCTCCAGGGTCGGCGCGGCCGCGGCGGCAAGGCCCGCCTCGATGGCCTCGCGTTCCTTGACCGTCGACGGCAGGCGGAACAGTCCGGCGCCCACGAACGCAACGCTGACCAGCACGAACAGGATCAGCGACGCGATCATCACAGCGGCGATGCCCGATTGCGTCAGCATCATGGAGACCCCCGACACGGTGAACGCGCACAGGTTGTTGGCGGCGCGGCCCATGCCGGCCCACAGCTGCGGCGTGCGCATGCGCGGCGCCAGCTGCAAAAACGTGGTGGTGAAGAACGTCACGAAGAACCCGGAGCTCAGATAGAACACGATTAGCCCGATCACGGGGCTTGCCCCGGCTTCCACGGCTAGGATCGATATGGTGGACAGAACCGTGACCGCGAACATGATGAACCCCATGTAGCGGCGCTCGCGGATGTCGAACAGGGCGCCGGCGGCAAGGCCGCTTGCCGCAAGGAACAGGCGCGGCCACGTCTCGACCGAGATCGAGCCCTGCGCGTTCGCAAGGGTAACCACGTTGTCCAGCGTAGAGAACATGCAGGCCAGCAGTACCACAAGCGCAAGAAGCCAAATAGCGCGGATAGCGGTTTTTGCGCCGCCCGGGGCTGATTGCTGCGGGGAGTTGGCGGCTGCCGTGCTTGGGCGATTCGCCTGGTCCGGGGAGCCGGCGTTCGCTCGCTCCAGGCGGATCTTGTCTAGTCGGGTCGCTTGTTCCTGGTCGGTGATTTGCCCCGACGGTTTTGACGTCATTGCTTCGCCTGTATGTTCGCCAGTAGTCCCATCACCCTTTTGACCTGCGGATTCTCCATCGTGTTCTCCCGCCGCTGCAAACACGGCAAGCGCGGTGACGCCTATACACAGCACCGCCGCGTCCGCCATGCCCGCAGGCACGAACTGGTTGCTCAGGAACTGTAGCAGGATTCCGGCGGCGTAAGCCGCGCCGGCGCCCTTGGCAAGCGATGGGCTTCCCTCGAAGGCGTGCGCCATGCTCCAATGCGCTTCAGCGCCAAGGCTTCCCAGCAGGAAAAACGCGACACAACCTGCGATTTGCATGGCAAGTGCGCTTTCCGTAGCGGCAATTGCAACCAGGGCCGCAATAGCCCCGACGGCCTCGACCGCCCGAAGCGCGCGTCGTCCCTCTGCCAGCTTCGAAATCGGCGCATAAGCCAGAAAGCCGATGACGCTTGCGCCAAGGATCATCGCCTGCGCACCCACAACCCCTTCGGCGCTGATAAGCAAGCCGATCCGGCTGTCGAAGAAAAACTCGCTTCCCAGGAAAGCGAACGTGAACAGCGCCAGCGCGGAAAGCGATTGGAAGGACTGTCTATCGACCGAGAACACGGCGCTCCTTGCTGTGCGAACAATGAATCTTGCAATCGATTCTACCAATGCCTATGTGCCGCGCCGGTTAAAAGTTGCAAGCGGCGCGCTTTTGCTGTGCGAGGGTGGGAGGGGATCCGCATGTGGGGAGGCGGTTGGTTGCGGTTTACATGCGCTCGATTGGTTTTCTCTACTGTTCGACGGTTTCGCTCACTAGTTTCGCCAGCTTCTCCAGGTCGTTGGCATCGGGGTGGGATAGGGCTTTGTCGAAGTTCTCGATCATGGCGTCGATGTTGGGCATGTGGTCAGGCTGTTCCCTCATTTTCACGTAGCGTTCGCGCACGGAAAGCGGCATTTTGCCCTGGCACATGTAGGTACCGATCACGGTGTTGCTGTTATCGATGAATGCTTTCGTCTTGTCCAGAATCGCTTGGAAATATGCCTCGCTGCCGCCAAAGCCGGCGGTGCCGAACAGGAAGACCTTCCTGTTCTTCAGCTGCCCCAGCAGCTGCTGCGTTGCCTGGTCCGCTACGCCCTGGTTCGTCCAAAAGCCCACGAACAGCGTCTCCGACGCAGGGATTGCGCTGCTGGCGCAGCTGCCGTCATCGTGGCTGTTGTCGCTGCCGTCGAAGCCGCTCTTGTTGTTGCCGTTGGCTATGCTGCATTCGCTGCGATCGCGGTTACCGCCGCTGCCGCCGTCGTTCCCATTCACGCTCCCGAAATACTCGCATGTCCCTTCCGGCAGCGTCTTGCGAACAGCCTCCGCAAGCTCGGCTGTATTCCCCGTTCTGCTGCTGAACACGATTGAATAATCCTTGCTGCTCATATCTGCCCTGCCTTCCATTGCTTGCGAACGTTCTTGTTTTCCGAAGCGGAATCGTTATTGCATTGATTCTATCCCTCGGCAAGCTTTCCAGCACAGCGGCGCCCGCTGTTTTCACTGCATTGCCTTGTTGTTTTCGCATTCCGAAAGGTTTTGCCTTGAAGCTTATGTTGGAAAACTCGCAATCTGAGCCACGATCGGTGAAAAATCTTCCTGGTGAAGCGTGAACGGCATGCGTTTGGCGAATTGCTTCCAACGAAACGGGTGCGGAGGTCGACGGAATGGGGGGAGGATGGGAAGGGAGGAAAGCTTGCGGTTCCTTAACGGAGAACGACGTCTTCGTGCGCGAGTACAGCTCGCCCCACATGATCCATAGGATGGCGTTCGTGATGCCGACCACTACGGCAAGCGCGTATGCGATAAGGTCGGTGGGGAACGAGAACGCGAACAAGGTGAGCGCAAGCGTCGAGATTACCGCCGCGGCGGTAGCGGTCCAGAGCATTCAGGGGATGTCGCACAAGCGGCGTTTCCTGCCCAAGGTGACCGCGATGCCGATGAACGAGACCGCGGCGTTGACGAGGGCGATCAACCATGACTGCGTCACGCAATCGTCGAGCAGCTGCGCTCCGACGAACGAGTCGTGCAGGAACCATAGGTTGTAATGCCACGCAAGCAGCAGGGCGAAGCCGACGAACCTGCGGGTCGGGTGGTCGGGCGAGCTGATCTCCGACTCCACCTTTTCCGGCACAAGCTCCTTGATGTTCACGTGCGTTCCCCTCCTCCAGCACATAGCGGACAGAACGGACGGCCCCTCATATTGCAATCGGACAGGTGCGTGACCCGAATTTCAAATTGTATCGTTTTCCTAAAAAAATTCGAGTATGTTTCGGTAACGTATGCCAATTGTTGATGGATTCCCCGCGGATGATGCTGCTTTGCGGAAATCGCCGATTGGTCTGCTCCTTGAATGCCGCCGGCAGCGGTCGCCCGCTCACGAGTGCCGCTGCCGGATGGCTCCTTGGGCTTGCTTGCGGGTGCCGCCTTGCTCGCCGCCGCTCTCGGGCTCCTTCGTCCGCATCTGACGTGCGGGGCAAGCCGAAAAGCTCTACGCGTCTCGTGTGGATTCCGTGCGCGTGAATCAGGGAAGTCTACGAATAGACTATGATAGTCAACCGATAGACCAATCCGAATGGAGACAAGATGCTGCCAGAGGAATTCTCGAAGGAAATGTGGGAATGCTGGCGTGACGTTGCGGTCGCGTACAGCGCATTCGCTAAGAACATGGGCGTCGACACCAACGAGCTGTACGTCGTCGATGCCCTGTGGGATGAGTCCGAAGGCTGTTCGCAACGGTCGATTTGCGAGCTGTGCGACATGGGCAAACAAACGGTCAGCGCTATCTGCAAGCGCCTTGCCGCGCGCGATGTCGTAGTCGGGCGGGCAAGCGAGGTCGACAAGCGAGAGCAGATCATGGCGCTCACCGAGGAAGGGCGCGAGCAATGGCGCCTGCCTGTCGAGCGCATGCGCGAGCTCGAGATGAAGGCCGCCGCCGCGATCAGCCCCGAGGGGGCCGAGCTGTTCGTCAAGGTCGTCAGGCTGTATGCGAAGACGTTCCAAGAAGGGGTACAGCAATGAGCCCGTATGCGCTTCTAGGTTTGTCAGTGCTCTTCGAGGTGTTCGGCGACACGTGCATGAAGCTCTCCGACGGTTTCCGCCGCAAGCTTCCCATCCTCGGCATCGCGGTGGGCTACGCTGTGTCATTTTACGCGCTTTCGCACGTGTTCGCGTCTCTGCCCTTGGGCTTGGCGTACGCGATTTGGACGAGCGCGGCGGTGGCGCTTACGGCCGTGGTCAGCCGCATCGTGTGGAAAGAGAAGTTCAACGCGAAGAAGATCGCGGCCGTTGCGCTCATCATCGTCGGCGTGGCGTGTTTGCGATTGGGGGCGATGTAAGGTGAAGAGCGCACCGATCATCCAGCTGTCGTTCGCCATCGTGTCCGAGGTGTTCGGCGCCACGTTCATGAAGATGTCCGACGGCTTCACCCATCCGGTGTTCGGCCTGGCCACCGCTGCGTGCTACATTATCTCGTTTGCGCTGTTGACGCTTGCGTTGAAACATTTGAGCCTGGGGATGGCCTACGGCATCTGGGGCGGCGTCGGCACGCTTTTGACCACGCTCGTCGGCATCGTCGTTTGGGACGACCCGTTTTCCATTATCGTGGGAATCGGCATGATCGCGGTGGTGGCGGGCATAGCTCTGCTCAGCAAAGGAACCCAAGAAGCCGAGGAAGCCGCCGCAGCAGAATCGTCAGAGGCGACCGCCTAGCCCGGACGCTTCGGGGACGTGTCTTTATGTGTCCGGAATGCGCCGCCGTGGCGGCAAGGCGAAGAAAACCCCGATGAGGAAAGCGAAAGCACCCGAGCACCATGCAGATTCCTAAAGCGAAGAAGACGGCGAAATGGGCGATTGGCCTCATGCGCCTCATCGCGGCGCTGCGTTGCCCTGCGTTATCGCGCTGCTCGTTCTTTCCGTGTTCAAGCCCGGCAGGAAAAAGCCCGGGAAAGCGAAAGCCGCAAGCTGTTTCTCTAATTGGTCAGAATTTGAACGGGTTTGAGATTTCGGAGATTGCTTAGGGCTGCGTAACATTGCATCATGGCGTTCAGGAATAGACAAGCGTCCAAAGCAAGGCGTGTGGCAAGAAAGCATACGTGAAAAGGCACGGTGAGCTGCTGTGATGGGGTGCGACGTTTGGCCGCGAGGATAACGGCTCGTAGCCGGAACTTCGAACGCGGCAGCATATGCGCTAAGCTTCGCTTAGCGAAATCCAAGGGGCGGGGAGGTTGCGGCCGTCCTGCCCCTTATCGTGCTTTCCGTTTGCGATGCCGGCCACGGTGGCCGGGCGAAGGAGTTGACCAGGTTGGGGATTGCGTCGGGTGCCGGCAAGGCCGCGCGGAGCCTTTCGCGCTACGTGAAGGAGAACCGCACGCTGGTGGTGACGTCGGTGTGCGCCATCGTGCTGGTGATGCTGCTGGAGAACATGCTCGACAAGGAGAACATGAAGCTCGATGCGGCGGCATGGTGGCTGTTCGGCGGGCAGCTTCGCCAGCCGTGGCTCACGCCCGTCATGGAAAGCTTCTCGGCGCTGGCCACGCCGGTGACGTTGCTCGTGGTGCTCGGCGTTGCCGCGGCCTTCACGCCGGTCAAGCGCCCGGGCTGGTTCAACATGCTGAACCTGGGCCTGGTCGTGCTGCTGAACCAGGCGATGAAGTTCGCCATCCAGCGCCCGCGTCCCGATGTGCTGCGGCTGGTCGACGTGTCCGGGTTCAGCTTCCCCTCGGGGCATTCCATGGCCGCGATGGCCGTTTTCGGCCTGCTGGCGTGGTGCGTATGGCGCTATGAGCGCAACCCGCGTCGCCGCATCGCGCTGATGTGCCTGTTCGCGCTGGTCATCGTGATGGTCGGCATAAGCCGCATCTACTTGGGGGTCCATTACGCCAGCGACGTCCTGGGCGGCTTCTGCGTCTCGACCATCTGGCTGGTCCTCTACACGAAGGTCATAGCCCCGGCGCTGGGGCTGATCGAATAACAACGCACAATGCCGCCAGGTGACTCGGTGGTCGATTCTGCGCTCTCGAGTATTGCGCCCTCGCATCGCTCGCACGGCTTCTGACGGTGCGCTCATACCTCCCTTGTCGTGTCTGCGCCTGCCGCCTTGTTGCGTCCTCGTATAGCGACTTCTGGGCGGTTTCGCAGCAAATGGACCCCGGTTTTGACATGGTCCGCGGGGTTCTGGGCGGTTTGTCGGCGCCGTTGTTCGATGCCTGCATTGTCGACCTGGGGAAACGCCGGCGCCATGCGGCCTTTCGCGCCGATTCCGCCTGCAAAACCGCTCAGAAGTTGCTGCCGGGTTTCGCGTGCGATATGCCGTGTCATGCGATTGGCGAGCAGCTGGCCATTCCCTTGCGTGGAAACTGCTACGTTACTCTCCCAGCGTGCCTTCCACGGCTGTAACCAAAAACGCCGTTGCCCCTTTGCCGCAGGGCTCGTCGTAGTATGAGATGAATCGGGGGTCTGCCAGGTAGCCGCGCACAAGTCCCAGGTAGATATCCCGTTCGGGCTCGGCTCCCCATTGCAGGCCGATCCAGCGGCGGTGCATCTGCACAAGCTTCGCGGCTTCGGGACTGGTTGTATCGCCATCGAGCAGAGCGATGGAAAGCTGCCCCAAGATCGCTTTTTCGAGTTCTTTCATGTCGTTCCAGGCGGCAGGGTCCATATCGAGGATCCGCTCGTTCGCGGCATCAACTGCTTCGTTACCGTAGCGTTCGCGTGCTTCCGCTCCGTAGCGTTGCTCGTTTTCGTGAACGGCGCGCCAGCGCTCGAGCTGGGGCAAAACCGCCCCCATAAGCGAGACCGCCTCGTCAAGCGTCATGCCCGTATTCTCCGCCAGTCGCGGCGCGCAATCCTCGATCATAGCTTCCATGGTGGTTTCATAGGTGTAGTCGCCGCGGTCGTAGCACCATTTGCAGTAATGGTCGGTCTTGTTGCCGGCGGCGTCGGTTCCGCAATCATCGGGCGTAAGATACATGCCACAGCTTTCGCAATAATGCTTGGGCATTTCCAGCAGATGTGCCAGCGGCTCGCCGGTGACGGCGGCAATGAGCTTCATCATGTCAATCCCAGGCGTCACCTCGCCGCGCTCCCAGCGGCTCACGGCTTGGCGGGTGACGTAAAGCTTCTCGGCAAGCTGGTCTTGCGTGAGGTTGTGCGTGCGCCGTACGGCGACAAGTTTTTCTGCGAATGCCATGAGTGCTCCTCTCGGCGGGCTCGTTTCGATAATGTCAGCATACGCGCAGATAGACGCATATCCTAGCAACGGCTGGTTGCGCTTCGGCACCTCACCCGCACGCCGCAACAAGCCAAAGTTGCACGATGCGCCTCCGAGGAACGGTTCAACAATAGCATCCATTATTGCGCGAAGCGCATAGCCGCGCCACTGCCGGGAAAATGACTTCCCTCGGCAGTACGAGACAGGGCTGGTAATCGCGGGCAAACGTGCTATGGTGAACTTAGTCGAATGCGGAAACGATCGCGACCGCTGTGGCTGCAGTGTGCCGCATTCAAGGGAGGCAAAGGCCTCGAACGAACACACCTTAGGGGATGTCTTTTTGGTCATTGTTCTTTAGGGAACGGTTAATCGCATAGCGTTTCAGAGAAGGCCGCATCAAGGCCCTATGCTATTGCGCCGTTTCGAACCTGTTTTCAATATCGTCTCAATGAACAGGAAGAAACAATGAATACTTTCCCAAAGGCAAATAGCTTCGATATCAATCTCGTTCGCTCCAAAATCATGGGGCCCAACCCGCTTAAGCTCTGCGAAGAGCTGCTTTGCGGCGTTGACCTTGCGAAAGGGTCGCGCGTATGCGACCTCGGATCCGGCTCCGGCATCACAAGCGTGATGCTCGCGCGCGGGTATGGGCTTGACGTTTACGCCGTCGACTTGCGGAGCGACCCCGCCGAGAACCGCGCTTTCTTTCGCCGAATGGGCGTGCTGGATGGGCAAATCCACCCCGTCAAGGCCGATGCAGCGGAAGGTTTGCCGTTTGAACAGCAGTTTTTCGACGCGGTGGTAAGCATCGACTCCTACAACTATTTCGGCCGCGATCCGCGGTATCTCGGCGAAAAGCTTCTTCCTTACGTGAAGCCGGGTGGGAAGATCTACCTTTCCATCCCCGGTATGGTGCGCGATTGCCACGATGCGCTGCCGGCATGCCTGCTTGCCTCGTGGACTCCCGAGCAGCTTGAGTACATGCACGATATGACCTGGTGGCAAGCCATGATCGGCAAAACGCCCGGGGTGGTTATCGAAGGTATGCATCAGATGACGTGCACACGCGAGGCATGGGCCGACTGGATAGCCTGCGAAAACGAATACGCTCGCGGCGACAGGACGGCCGTTAAAGCGGGCGCGCTCGACTACCTGAACACCATTGCGGTCACGCTGGTGAAGGGCTAAACAAGGCGAGCGAAGGCGGCGTTCGGTGCCGGACTGCCCGCCTTTTCGCATGCAGTCTTTGGTGTTGCGCCAGCGCGCGAGGGGCGAGCGATGATGACGCTGCTCGTCCCTTTCGTTCCAACACGTCATTGTCGACGATTCCGCTGAATTACCGGTGGGGGGCTCCGGAATCATCCTGGGGCTCACGGGTGTTTTTACCAGATTCTGACTTGCATAACTGTGCATAGTGTATATATACTGTGCTTACCGGTTATATACACGAAAGGCCGATCGTGGACATCATCATTTCGAACACCAGCGACAAGCCCATCTACGAGCAAATCTCCTCGCAGATCAAAAGTCAGATACTTTCAGGAGCTTTGACATGCGGCGAAAAGCTCCCTTCCATTCGGGCGTTGGCGAACGGCGTTGGCGTGAGCGTCATCACCACCAAACGCGCCTACTCCGATTTGGAAGCAGAAGGATTCATCGAAACCGTGCAAGGCAAAGGCTGCTTCGTTGCCTCGGGTAACCATGAGATGCTGCGGGAAGAGCAACTGCGCCGCATCGAGGGAATGCTGGCGAAGGCTGCTGCTCAGGCCTTTGACCTGGGAGTTTCGCGTGTAGAACTGCATGAGATGCTCGATTTGATCGCAGATGGGGAATCCGAGCAACGCTGGAAAGGGGAGGCTTCATGACGAATCTTTTGGACATACGGCACGTGAGTTGCGATTTGAGCGACTCGTTCGCACTGCGCGACGTGAGCCTTGCCGTTGCCCCTGGCGAAATCGTCGGCTTCGTCGGCGCGAACGGGGCGGGCAAAACTACGATGATCCGCGTGGCCTTGGGCTTGCAGCACATCGGCGCGGGCGAGGTCAAGCTGTTCGGTGAACCATTTGGAGCCGATGCTTCGGATCGGGTCCAACGCGCTGTTCGCTCTCGTATCGGCGTGGTGCTCGACGCATGCCCGTTTCCTTCGGAGCTGCGCGTCAGCCAGGTGGTGACATGCCTGAGGCCAGCGTTTTCGCAATGGGACGATTCGCTGTTCGGGGGCCTTATCGCGCGGTTCGGCATAAACTCGAACACGAAGATGAAGGAGCTTTCGCGCGGTATGGGCATGAAGTTTCAAATCGCGGTAGCGCTTTCGCATGGTGCCGATCTTCTGCTTCTCGATGAGGCGACAGCGGGTCTCGATCCGCTGGCCCGCGATGAGATTCTCGATATGCTGCAGGAGTTTGTGGGCGACGGCGAACGCGGCGTGCTGCTTTCCAGTCACATCACTTCCGACTTGGAGCGTGTTGCCGATCGCGTCGTGGGCATTGATGCGGGGCGGATTATCTTCGACGCACCGCGCGAAACCATTACCGATACCGCGGGTATTGCGCATTGCGCGGCTAGTCAGGTGGCGGAAATCCTCGAATGCGTGCCGGGTGCGCGTGTGGTCAAGCGCGAGTTCAGCTGCGATGTGCTCGTGCCGAATCGATTCGAATTCGCGCAGGCGTTTCCCGAGGTTGCCTGCGATCGCGCAAATGTGGGCGACTACCTGCACTTCATGTTGAAAGGGGGCCGCTGATGTTGGCTTCTGTGAAATCGGAACTGGCAATTATCCGTACTATGGCTCCGGTTTTGATGGTGACGATCGTGTTCGTGTGCGCGTTTGTGTGCTTCGGAATGAGGTCATACGCCGGAGCGTCTGCGGCATGTGCGATGGTGCCCATACTCGTCATGTTCTCGCTGTTGGGTTACGACGATCAAAACGGATGGCTGCGTTATCGCGCCGCGCTTCCGCTCGCGCGTCGGGATATCGTTGTCGGGCGTTACTTAGCGATCGTTGTTTGTTCGTCGGTTGTGTTGGTTGCCCTGTTTGCGGTCACCATGGCATGCGTTTTAGCGTTTCCTGCTTTGGGGATCGAGATGGAGCAGACTTCGACGCCTGAGATCTTTTCGGCGTGCGTGGCTTCCACGGCAATCGTATTAGTTCTTGTTGCTATTGCTCAACCGTTTTCGATAAAGTTCGGCGGCTCGAAAGGTGCGCGCTATATCGGTTGCGCGCTCATGTTCATCGGGTGCCTTATCTACGTTGCCTCGCAATTCGCCATGCCTGAATTGTTCACCGGTTTGGAGGATTTGGTGTCCCAGCATTCGGTTGTCTCGCTGATTGCATTGGCTGTCGTCTCGTTGGCGATCTATGCGGCAAGCTGCATGCTCAGCATCCGCATCTTCGAGAAGAAGGACGTTTAGCAGGTTCTTTGCGAGAGAAACACGTCGCTTTTGTAGAGTAACGGAAGGTCGTGGCGTTCGACCGTTATGCTCGAGCGTCGCCCACAGCGCAAAGCCGCCTGTTTCCTCGATTAAGCGGAACGTGCAAAGTCGCTGGCTTTCAAGTGATTTGCGGTGGGGCCATTGCCCCATCGCAGCCGTAAGCCGACGAATCGATTCCGCGCAGTGTTCTACGATTGCTTTGATGTTGTTTGCTCGATGTGCCGCCTGCCCTCCTAAAGCCCGAATTCCTCTTGAAGCAGTTTTGCGAAATCAGCTTCAGGGTCGGTGGCTTTCGTCAACAGCTCATCTTTGCGGTCGCGGCTTAGGCGCTTGAAGCGGTACTCTGCGCTCATGGCATCGTGTTTGGTGGCAAATTCGGCTACGGCCAGTAGGTTCAGCGGCCCGCGCCCGCGCGTGTACTTCGCACCCGTGCCCGCTTGATGTGCGGCGAATCGCGCCTGCACGTCAGGGGAATACCCGGTGTACAGGCTGCCATCGGCGCATTCGATCACATACATGAAGTGGTGCTTGTTCGTTGCGGGGTCCTCATTGTCTTGCTGCTCGGTTTTGGATGCGGCTGGCGTTTCTACGCGCGAGTCCTTGCTGCCTTGCTGCGCACCCTGGAGGTGGATTGCCTCTTCGACGGTATCTGCTCCTGGCGGATTGTCGTCTTCCAGGTTGTTGGCGCGCACATATGCGGCGCATTTGCTCTGAATCTGATTTTCGCTGTTTCGCGCGGCCGCACAATCGTCGGCGGCAAGCTCTTTCCCCAGCTCGGCGGCAAGCTTCGGCAGCAAATCGGCCATCGTGGCATCAATGGCGCTCTTCTTCAGCTGGCACTCCCAGATCACGTGTACGCGCCAACCCATCTCCTCGAGCTTACGCACGTTCTCAGCGTCGCGCTCCACGTTTCGGGCGAATTTCGCCTCCCAATACTCCGTGTTCTTCTTCGGAGCGCTCGGCTTGCAATGCGGGCAGCGATGCCAAAAACACCCTCTCACCTCGACTGCGACGCGTTTGCCCGGCCACGCGATGTCGGGATGCCCAGGCACCTTCCACTGCAGTCGGTAGCCCGTCAGTCCTGCTTTTCGCAAGCGCTCGCGCACCAGCAGTTCGGGCTTCGTGTTCGCCCGCTTGTTGCCTTGCATGCTTTTGTGCACCGCGTAGTTCGATGCGGGTGGGGAGGGGACGCGCACGGTCACGACTTCGACGCGGCTTTCGCCTGTCGCCCCGGCTTTCGCGTCAGCCGTCACAAACCCGCGCTTGACGCTGCTCGGTGACGGGACCTCGCCCAGCGCTCCGGTTTCCGCGGCTTCCAAAAGCGGCAGCAGCTCTTCTTGCCAGCGCGCGGTCAAGCGCTCCAGCTGCCAAGCCGCGTTCGCGGGGCTCGTCGAGGGAAGCACGTGCGCCGTCAGCCCCACCTGCCATTGCAGGTAGCGCTTGTACAGCCGTCCGGCCGTGCCTCCGTTGCAGATCACGGCGCCGATATGCGCCGTTTCCAGCACGCGCTCCACCTGCGCGGGGACTACGTTCTTGATGCTTGCGTCGCTCGATCCCTTGATGTCGCACGAGGCTATGACGTCCCATAAAGCGATGCCGTGCCTAAGAAGCATCCGTTTCTTCGCCGTAATCGACTCCTCAAGCGTCAAGGGCTGTCCGTTGTCGCTCAGTCCGCCCTCGTTTTGCGGCACAGGTTCGCCCAGGCATGCAGCCATCACGCGCCAGAAGCGGTTTTGCGGGTTGCCATAGTAAAAGGCGTTCTCGCGCGAGAGGACCGAGGGAAACGACCCCAGCACCAAAATTCGCGAATGCTCGTCGAACACAGGCTCAAACCCATGCGATATATGTTGGTAACTTGCCATGCGCCCCAGTATAGCGAATAGGGAAAGCCCCTCATCCTATCCCCGCAACACGCCGACGATTCGCTTGACCATCATTCTCGTATGGCCGGGCATCACTTCGGCTTCATCTCGCCCGTTCTAATGCTTTCCCCACTATTGGTCGCCCGTTTTTGCCTTTCGGCGGCGCTTCCACGTCTTCCTGCTCCAAGTGCAAAGGACTTCGACAACGGGAATGGTCAAAAACAGGACCCATGCAGGATGTGCTTGATTGAGCGCGAACGCCATCCAACAGAACCAGGCAATGGTGCCGATCGGGTACAGACCGCCTATCAGGCGCGATAGCCTTCGTTTCTCCCACGCGTTGCCGATAACGTAGTAAGCCGGCACGGCGAAGGCCAGCATCAACCCGGGAACCCATGCGTTGGCGAATAGTCCCAGCAAGACATAGGCAACCAGAATCACAAGCGGGAAGGGGAAGCTTCGCCAGGCGCGTTCGGGCTTTCGCTTGTATGCCTTGTGCGCTTCGCGCCAGTTTTCGAAATGCTGTTCGCCGATGATCACGCCGCTACTATCAACGTGCACGGACTTGGGGTTGTCGGTGGTTCCGCTTGCGTTCGGCTGCTCGACATGCACGCCGTCCCATCCCACGTGCACTTCTTCGCCCTTTTTGCGGTTGGTCACATGCACGCCGTCCCATCCCACGTGCACTTCTTCGCCCTTTTTGCGGTTGGTCACATGCACGCCGCTCCAACCAATGTGCGCCTCTTCTCCCTTTTTCGCATCGCGAACATGAATCCCATCGCGAAACGAGACATGCGCGTAATCATCGCCATCGTCGGCTCCGTCGTTCTTACCGCTATCGGCGTCGTTGTCGTCGCGGCTTGATTCGAAAGCAGTGCCGTCCGTGCTGGCTTTGGCTTGGTCGTCGTCCGCTACGGAATCGCGCCTACCATCGTCGCGGCCGTCCTCTGCGGCAGCTGGTTTCCCTTGCGAAAAGCCTTCGCCGGCGCTCGCCCCCGACGTTTTCGCCGCATCTGACGCGGGCTGCGAGACCTGCGAATCGCTTTCGCCGGCTTCCCTCCACAACAGCTCGTCGAGCGTTAAGCCGTATATAGCCGCCAGTGCGATAAGGTTGCCCGTATCCGGCAGGCTTTCGGCGCGCTCCCATTTCGACACCGCTTGGCGGCTCACGCCCAGCTTGTCTGCCAGTGCTTCCTGCGACAGCCCCGCTTGCTTGCGTCGAGCGGCCAATCGTCGGGCGATTTCCTTATCCATGTGGCTCCTTCGAGGGCGTTATCCGAATTGAAGATTAACGGGCAGGCTACCTGCCCAAATCCGCTTTCCAAGGTACTCCGTCAAGCTCGGTTGCGGAACCGTTTTCGGTTTGCATTTTCGATGTCGGTGCCCGCAACCGCAGGTTGCCTCTATCCTTGACAGATCTTCTACCTGGTTATATGCGAATTCTCATAGCTTGCGCAACCGGAACCCCCATCCCCGCAACACGCCGACGATTCGTCTAACCACCGATCTCGGCTGGTTAGATGGCGCTTGCCGGCTGGCCGTTATTATCAGGCTCGTCCCTTTATCGCGCCGACAGCGCTTGTGAGCACGCTGCGCGCTCCGCAAAAGCCGTCGCGTTCGCAGCTCTTACGCGGGATTCTCGTGGATCATGATGTGCTTCACGGTGGGGAAGCTCTGTTCGACGGCATCGTGGGCGCGCTCTGCTATCGCATGGGCATCCACCAGGCGCAGCTGCCCGTCCACGGCTATCTCGGCGTCCACATACACCTTGTTGCCGAACTTGCGCGTACGCAGCGCGTCGATGCGCAGCACCCCGTCCTGCGCCAGGATGCAATCGCGCACCTCGAGTTCGAATGTAGGAGCGCACGGCGTGTCCGTCACTTTGTCCACCGCATCGCGCAGCACCTCGAAGGCCACTTTGAAGATGATCAGGCAGATGACGATGGACGCCAGCGGGTCGCACACGCCCCAACCGAGCATGGCGCCGCCGATGCCCGCAAGGGCGCCCACCGACGACAGCGCATCCGAACGGTGATGCCAGGCGTCGGCCATGAACGCGTCGGAGTTCATGATGCGCGCCCAGTGCCGCGTGTACCAGAACATGCCCTCCTTCGCGACGATGCTCACCACTGCGGCCGATAGCGCCAGCCAGCCGGGCGCCGTTGCGTGCTCGTATGCACCCGTTGCAATCGACTGGATCGAGGCGAACCCGATGCCTGCGCCCGTCGCCGCCAATATCAGGCCGAGCGCCATGGACGCCAGGCATTCGAAGCGCTCGTGGCCGTACGGGTGGCTCTCGTCCGCATCGCGTTGCGAGATCCTCACGCCCAGGAACGCGATGGCGGTGGCGAACACGTCGGACAGCGAGTGCACGGCGTCCGAGACCATGGCCGCCGAGTTGCCGAATATGCCTGCGAACAATTTGAACGCCGACAGCGCCACGTTGCCGCTCACTCCCACAATGGCAAGTTTGTTCGCGATGCGCTTCTCATCAAGCTCCGAACCGGCGGTTTTGCCCGCTGCTGCGCTATTTGCGCGCTTTTCTGTATCCATTATGTCAATCCTCTCGCATCGCCTGCCGCGCGGTTTTCCAGCCCGCCGTGCGGCAGGCGCTTTTGAAATAAACCTATACTAAGCACGCGTACCGGGTATGTCATCGGTGACTTGCGGTTCGCGAAATTTTTTAACAATAGAAGGCATCTTCTGGGCGGTTTTGCGCAGAAGCGGGCGAAAACAGCGCCCGGCTCTGCGCTTCACGCCGTCATCAGCGCCGGCGCCTAACCCGGAAGACGCGCCCGGGAACGCTGCTCTATTTCGCCCCGCCGTCCCTCTAACCAGAAGCCCGGCCGCGTCAACCCCTTGTTGCGAAAGTGTCGCGAAACCTATGCGTTTGATGCCCCTTTCGCCGAAATCCACATCGTTTTCGATGGTGGAAAACCACTGCCGAAATCGCCTCCGAAAAATGTCGCTTTACGAATGACGACCGGGGGGTTTCGCGGTTTTCCAGCTATGGTGGAAAACAACCCCATACCCCCATCCATGGATTTTTCAGCGGAATAAAACACAATATATTGGGGCGAAATGTCGTATCATAGGGACACCGACCAAGCGACCCGAACGCACCGAGGTCGCAAATTTTCACGAAATTTCC
This sequence comes from Eggerthella sp. AM16-19, assembly GCF_003474385.1. Lineage (NCBI taxonomy): Bacteria > Bacillati > Actinomycetota > Coriobacteriia > Eggerthellales > Eggerthellaceae > Eggerthella > Eggerthella sp. AM16-19. The sequence continues at coordinate 4,957 of NZ_QUCY01000027.1, read as the reverse complement.
GAACGCGCAGGTCATGCCCCGTGTGGCCTTTTGCACTCGGATGAAGGTAGTCCGCAAGGCGCCCGCCAGGCACCTTGCGCGAGAAGCAAGAAGGGTGTGAGCGGCATGAAGATCATCAAGCGCAGCGGCTCCGAGGTTACGTTCGACATCAACAAGATCGTCAACGCCATCAAGGGTGCCAACGGGGACGTCGTTCCCGAGGAGCGCCTGACCGAAGACCAGATCGCGCTGGCGGCGCACAGCGTCGAGTGGCTCTGCAGCCGATCGGGCCATACCGTGTCCGTGGAAGAGGTCCAGGACATGGTCGAGAACCAGATCATGGCGCAGGGCCGTTACTCCGTTGCGCGCAAGTACATCATCTATCGCTACAACCAAACGCTCAAGCGCCAGTCAAACACCACCGACGACAAGATCCTGTCGCTCATCGAGTGCAACAACGAGGAAGCCAAGCAGGAGAACTCGAACAAGAACCCCACGGTCAACTCCGTGCAGCGCGATTACATGGCAGGCGAGGTTTCCAAGGACATCACCATGCGCCTGCTCCTGCCGGCCGACGTGGTCGAGGCCCACAACGAGGGCATCATCCACTTCCACGACTCCGACTACTTCGCGCAGCATATGCACAACTGCGACCTGGTCAACCTGGAGGACATGCTGCAAAACGGCACCGTCATCTCCGGCACGCTCATCGAGCGCCCGCACAGCTTCTCCACCGCGTGCAACATCGCCACGCAGATCATCGCCCAGGTGGCCAGCTGCCAGTACGGCGGCCAGTCCATCTCGCTGACGCACCTTGCGCCGTTTGTCGAGGTCAGCCGCCAGAAGATTCGCCGTCAGGTGCTGCAGGAGATCAATGCGCTGGGGCTTGAGGCCAACGCCGATCGCATCACCGAGGTCGTCGAGGGCCGTCTGCGCGACGAGATCCGCCGCGGCGTGCAAACCATCCAGTACCAGGTGGTCACGCTCATGACCACCAACGGCCAGGCGCCGTTCGTCACCGTCTTCATGTACCTCAACGAGGCGCGCAGCGAAGCGGAGAAGCGCGACCTCGCCATGATCATCGAGGAAACGCTCGCTCAGCGCTACGAGGGCGTCAAAAACGAGGAAGGCGTGTGGATCACCCCGGCGTTCCCCAAGCTCATCTACGTGCTTGAGGAGGACAACGTCACCGAGGACAGCCCGTACTTCTACCTCACCAAGATGGCCGCGAAGTGCACGGCCAAGCGCATGGTGCCCGACTACATCTCCGAGAAGAAGATGCGCGAGCTGAAGCTGTCGAAGGGCGAGACCGAGGGCAACGGCGATTGCTACACCTGCATGGGCTGCCGCAGCTTCCTCACGCCCGACCGCTCCGGCAACGGCTACGACAACGTGGCAAACGCCGGCAACTACGAGCCGGGCAAGCCGAAGTACTACGGTCGCTTCAACCAGGGCGTCGTCACCATCAGCCTGCCTGACGTAGCGCTCTCCTCGTACGGTGACATGAACAAGTTCTGGCAGATCTTCGACGAGCGCCTCGAGCTGTGCTACAAGGCCCTTATGTGTCGCCATAACCGCTTGAAGGGCACGCTGTCCGACGCAGCGCCCATCCTGTGGCAGTACGGCGCGCTCGCACGCCTTGAGAAGGGCGAGCCCATCGACAAGCTGCTCTACGGCGGTTACTCCACCATCAGCCTCGGTTACGCCGGCCTGTACGAGTGTGTTAGGTACATGACGGGCCACAGCCACACCGACGCCGAGGGCACTCCGTTCGCCATGGAGGTCATGCAGCACATGAACGACAAGTGCGCCGAGTGGAAGGCGGCCACCAACATCGACTTCTCGCTGTACGGCACGCCGCTCGAGTCCACCACGTACAAGTTCGCGAAGGCCCTCCAGCGCCGCTTCGGCATCATCCCGGGCATCACGGACAAGGGCTACATCACGAACAGTTACCACGTGCATGTCACCGAGAAGATCGACGCGTTCGATAAGCTGAAGTTCGAAAGCGCCTTCCAGCGCCTTTCCCCTGGCGGGGCCATCAGCTACGTCGAGGTGCCCAACATGCAGGATAACCTGAAGGCCGTTATCCGCGTCATGCAGTACATCTACGACAACATTATGTACGCGGAGCTGAACACGAAGTCGGACTACTGCCAGGAATGCGGCTACGACGGCGAGATCCAAATCGTCGAGGATGACGGCAAGCTCGTGTGGGAGTGCCCGAAGTGCGGTAACCGCGACCAGGAGAAGCTCAACGTTGCACGTCGTACCTGCGGATACATCGGAACCCAGTTCTGGAACCAGGGCCGCACCCAAGAGATCAAGGACCGCGTCCTGCATCTGTAAGCGCAGGCTAGCCACTTGCCAGCGGAGCTGAACGCCGGCCAGAGGTCGTGGATCGTCAAGCAGGTCCGCACGTCGCTCGAGAGCCGTGCTGCTCTCGCAAACGCAGGGGCGTTCGCTCCGTAAACAACTTGCTACACCAGGAAAGCCGCCCGCAGGCGGCTTTCCTGCGTTTGTGCAAGGTTTGCTATACGCTTCCTGTAGCCCCATGTCTGCGTGCATCAGGCGGCAACCTGCCCGGGCGTTGCATGCGCGCCGTTGTCGAACCACCAGGTCACCGTATGCGAAAACGCGCTCACGCGCGGCACGCACATCGGGTCGGAAGGAATGCCCGCGGGCGCTGCCGGTCCGCTTTTCGTGAACAGCGCCGCAAGCTGTTCACGATGGGCGCCAAAGTGCTTGGCATAGCCTCCTGCCTGGGTGCACCTTATAAGATGATCGGCAAAACGTTTGGCGTGGGCGGGCTGCCTCGGCTTCTTCGCCACCTATGCGCTACGCCCGCAAGCCTGGCCGGTCTGCGATTTCTGCTCTTGCTTTAAGGGTAAACCGCAACAGGAGGGGCCGAATCCATAAGGATTCGGCCCCTCCTCTGTTCTCTTTCCTGTTACGCCTGCAGCGCGTCGTTGCGATGCTTGTAGAACACGTGGCACTGCTGGGGCTCCAGCACGCGCATCCCGTCTTCCCCGCGGCTTACCACCATGGCTTCCAGAACCTGTCGGGTGCGCTGCTGCCCGGAGTCAGCGGGGTCGTACCCTCCGAACCGCTCCTGAAGGAAAGCGTTCACCAAACGCTCGTGCTCGCTTGCAGGCATGCTGAATCGCACCAGGTCAAGCTCGTTTTCCGGCTCTTTGTTCAACTCCATCAGAAACGTCACCGTGCTGCCGTCCTCAAAGCGGTACTCGAACGAAGGCTCCAGTTCGCCTCCGCTGTTCAGCTTGGCGATCAACGGAATCGGGTCCTCGCCGTCTTGCGGCTCGGCGCCGCCCGCCGCCTGCTGATACCGCTCAAGCTGCTCCTGGATGATGTTCCACTCCTCGTCGTCCTCAATGGGGGACAGGTCGATGGAAGCGAACCCCGAATCATCGGGCGCCATCAGCGTATCCTTGTTGTAGGAGGATGCATGTACGTTCGTGAACCCGTCCTCATCGGTGCCGCCATCGGTATACACGATGTAGCTTTTCCCGAAAAACGGGCTATCGAACATAAGCAGAGCCTCGCACTCCAGCACGACCCCATCCTCATTTTCCGCCTTGAACCTCAAATCGTTGAGCTGCGAAGCGTTTTGAGTGTCCATATCCTGATCCTCTCGTCATCGTTAGCGCAGGGCGCTTATGGTAAGTGCCGCATGCGTCCGTCTTATGTCGCTAGCGTCCCTCACTTTTGAAACTCTGCCGCAACGTGCGGGACTCCTTGTGCTCGGGCAGTCTGAGTCCGAGGCGATGGTTGCTGTCGTGCGTCTGTCCTATCGGGTAGTTTTTTCGAATGCGCACGTGTGATTTGCTCGGGGCAAAAGCCCTTTGCTTGTCCAGTTTGTCGTGCTTGAAGGTGGCGATGCGCGCTTTCGAAGCGGCAGACGCATCAGCCCCGCGGTATGCGCTACATAAGATAGTAACGATGTAGCGGCTCGGAAGCTCAGGGCGTTTCGCGGAAACGTAGAAAACAGCATGTGCCGTAAATTGGCAACTGCACGAAAAGGAAGCGAATCAAAGATCGGGATAGCGTGCATTCGGTAACCGCTAAGCAAGAAGGGGGATGTTTGCGATCACGCAAACATCCCCCTACCAGCATGCGAAGACACCAACTTACGAACGCAATCATGTTGCGAACGCCGCACCGCCAACGTCCCTTAAACAGGTCCCAGGGCGAAGCATGGCGAAATGCATCAACAAGGCGATTCGGCTAGTCCTCTAGCGGACGGAAGCCGAAGGCGCGTCGCGGTAGAGCGTTCCATGCGCTTTACGCAGCCCGCCATTACGACCCGAGATGCGCTTGCAAAAGCCCTTAATCGCGCAGTACAGCGGATAAGCCACAAGGGAGAATTCGATCAGGAAATCGGAAGCAAGCGCCAGAGGATTGCCCGCCGCGCACGGCGCAAAAGCGGCGTCCCAAGCAGAAACCCCTACGCTTAAAGACCCCGCGGGGCATCCGGCAGCTTGCCATAATAGGAAGCTGACGAACATTAGGATGGTGTACGTACCCATATACCTCACAAGATGAAGCTTCACGCGTCCCATGCCAAACCTCCTCAAGCGCCATCAGCGCGCAGGCGAACCAAAGTGTATAGCCAGGCAAACAGAGCCAAGCAATGCTGACTGCATCCCATTGCCATCCGCGGTCCAACCCACCTAACCTAAACCGAATACTAGCGACCGAGTGTAAAAAGCAGGTATTGCATCAGTAAGGAAGAAGCTAGGCCTTGAATCTACTCACTCTGCATTGAAATACCCGTCTGTCCGTTTGAGCCCGACTATGCAGTTTGACGTGCTCTACGAATTGAAACAAAAGCATCTTGTGCCTAGGCTGCGAGTCCTCCCGAACCCCATATGTGTGCAGAATGTGAAGATGACGTCGAACGCGAAATAGTCCTGGACACGGCCCGGGGGCGCGCGTATTATTCAATCTTGCGCCAAGC
>NZ_QUCY01000026.1:15215-34399 GCF_003474385.1 Eggerthella sp. AM16-19 | reverse complement strand
CCTTGCCTCAGGGCGGGGATGTATATTACGCGGCTGGCGGCCTCTTGACAATCCCTTGATGCGATTTTGCACCGGTCTTCACATCCTGTACACAATATGTGGCATTAGCTTCTATATTTGCTGGTGCTTCTTTGTGTACATACTATATGTAGTGTTTTGCTTGGTAGTGATTCCCTATCCCATTCTATACTTGCTTTTGATTCGTTTCAATTTGCGGCGCCAAGGAGCATATAACGCCGCCAGAAACACTACCGTTGCCACGCCATGGGTCACATCGAATGGCAGAGCGGTTGCATATACCAGTAGGATTCCGGCGAAGCCGCTTGCTTGCGCGTGATAGAAGCTGAGGATGCTCCATGCGTTCAAGATGAAGCCGTATATGAGGCAGGAAACGAATCCGTATATATAGATGATTACAACATGTTGCTCAATCAAAGGCTGTTTGCGCGAACTGCGGCCTTCCCCGCATTCGGCAAGCCTTGAGTTGTCGGTGCTTTTAGAGGCTTTTGCTGGGATTGCCGCCAAAAGCCCCGCTCCGTAGCCCACAAGGCCCCATGCGTACATTTGCCATGGGGTCCATGGGCCTTGCCCGAAGAAAAAGTTCGATGCCAGTGCAGCCAATGCGCCCACCATGAACCCGCTTTTCCGGCCGAATACCACGCCGGCTATGATGGCAATAGCGCTAACCGGCTTGAAATCTGGGATGGGGGCGAACAGGATTCGCCCTGCTGCGGCGAGCGCGGCAAGGACCACCGTCGGCATGATGTCGCGTAGACGCGGTGTCGAAGATTCGTATGTTGCAAAGAACACGCCGAGCGATGCGAGAACGACCACCAGCGACAGAAGCGCCGTTTGGTCGGCGTTCGCGAGCGTGCATGCCACCAGGATTGCAGGCGTTGCGCAGATTGATAGCGTTTCCAGAGCGATTCGGCCTTTTGCGCGATGATCGCGATTTTGTCGAAATGGCTGGTTTTGACCCGCGGCGTCCGGAACCTTCATGTCGCGGCTATTGAGCTCCGCGACTTTCGATGCGTTTTGCGAAGCGCTTCGATCGGGAATGCGCCGCTCGCCGCGACCTGAGCTTTGAGGCTTTTGTCCGGTAGCGCAGGCCTCCCCTGGTTCCCTACTCGTCATGAGTTACACCGTCTTCCGTGATTTGCCCGAAAAAGCGGCATACCGAATTCGGACGGTAGATGAGGTTGTGTTCGAAAAAGTCCTGAACAGGCTCTGTGCAGGCAAGTTCTCCGTCGAAGAGCATGGAGACCTCATCGGCCGTGGCGAACGCGAAGTCCAGATCGTGCGTAACCAAGACAATGGTTTTGCCCTCCGCCGCCAACGCCTTCACGATGCGCGAAAGATCGGCGGACGATGCGGGATCGAGACCCTTTGTAGGCTCATCAAGGAACAGCAATCGAGGCTGCGCAAGCAATAGCTTGGCAATCGCAAGCTTTTGCTGCTGGCCGCCGGATAAGTCGAACGGATGGCGGTTCAGCTGGTCGAACAAGCCGAAACGCTGCGCCATAACATGCGCGGCTTGCTCGTCGTAGTCGCAACGCGAAGCCCATTCCATAAGCTCCTCGCGCACGGAATCGCATACTAGAAGCGCCTTGGGATCTTGCGGCAGCAATGCCTGAGATGCCGCTAGCTTATTGTCAATGCGACCGCGTTGCGGCGTCAGAACACCGGCAAGACAGCGCAAAAGCGTGGTTTTGCCGCATCCGTTGCCACCCACAAGCGCATGAACACTGCCCTGCCGAACGCGAAACTCCACCCCTCGAAGGACCCAAGGCGCATGGCGATCGAAGCGAAAATGCACATCACTGGCGGCCAACACCGCGTCAACATCTGCGAGTTGAGCATATCGGCTGCTGAAGTAAGGCGACAATGCGGCTTTTGCGCACTCGAACGTGCCGACCAGGCCGGGGTCGCTTAAGTCGATACGCTGAGTCACGTACGGCTGAACGTCCTCTGGCGAATGCGTGGCCATGACGACGGTGATGTCGAGCTCACGGTTCACGCGGGAAAGCATGAACAGGAACTGCTTAACAGCGTTGGGGTCGAGCTGAGCAGTCGGCTCGTCGAGCAGCAGCAGCCTGGGGCGCAGCGCGAGCACGGCAGCCAGGTTGACAAGCTGCTTTTGACCTCCCGAAAGGTCTTCGGTTTTCGACCTGATCCACGGCTCGATGCCGAAGAAGTGAGCGACCTCAGCGATGCGACGACGCATCTGGTCGGGTTCGATACCTAGGTTCTCCAGGCCGAACGCCAGCTCGTGCCAAACGGTATCGCACACGATCTGCGCCGCGGGATCTTGCATGACATAACCGATAAGCTGGGCGGATTCCAACGGGGTTATCGAGCTTGCGGCGGAATCCACGGGTTGATCAGCCTGATGACCTGCAGCGCAACTAGCCTTGTGCGGCTTCAAGGCACGACCGAGCACGAAGATGTCGCCCGATGATTCGCCAACCGGGGCGAGCTCGGGTTTGAGGGAGCGCAAAAGGGTGGTCTTTCCCGAACCGGTAGCTCCAACGAGAACGCAAAACGCTCCCTGCTCGATGCTAAGGCTCACATTGTTCAAGACCGCACGTGATTCGCAGCAATCGCCCTCCTCGGGAGGATAAGCGAACGAATAACCGCACACCTGCACTGCGGGAACAGGAGATTCTTCGGTTGCGTCGGCGGCGCTATCGAAGCAAAAACGATTTTGAGGATTCATCGGCACGACCTCCAACGCCACCAATCCAAGACGGATAAGGCAACCGGGAACAGCATGAACAGGGCATACGGCGCAAAATGCCACCAGGAACCGATGGCTTTCATGGTCGGATAGAACACATATCCCGATAATTCGACCAGCGCGCAAGCCACTGAAGCTGCGATCAAGACAAGCAGACACGCAAGCGCGCAAACATCGGCGCGCCCGATACGGAATCGGCGATACGACGTGCGTTTTGCGCCGCAATTATAGCCGCGGGCGCGCATGGCATCGCTACGTTCAAGGGAATCCTCCATTCCCCAACCCATGAGCACGTTCACCACACGCAAACGAGCTGCGGCTTTTTCGCGCTTGGTTTGCGCCGTCGCGGCGCTGGCAGCGTTTTGCACAGCCAAAACCGCGCGCCCGCGTGAAACGAATTGGGGCACCAGGCGCAACACCTGCGACACCATCAGAGTGACGACGGGAAGCAGACGTCCGAACAGCATCATAGTGCGTTGGCTATCCAGGCAAGCCGAATAGGAAGCGAACCACAGGAACACGGCGGCGAACATGCCACCCGAGCATAAGCCGTAGATGACCGCCTCGGCATATACGGCTCGCGACCCGATACGGAACAGCTCGGTAGAGCCCGATGCTACGAATAACGGGTTCGCCGCCGCCACGATAAGGCAGAGGGGAACGACCCATCTCAGCGAAAGCAAGGTTGCACGCCTGCCGCGACACACCGCAGAGCACGCTAACGCCCCCGCAAGGGACAAGGCCACGTAGACGGGATGCATGCATCCCATGCTCAGCGCTAGCGCGCACGCGATGAAGGCAAAGGGGACGATTGGGTGATAAGTATGGAACACGCAAGTCATATAAGGTATCTCAGCTCCACGGAAGAGACAGGGGCGCACCCCCTGTGGCCGGGGGCGCGTTCATGCGGCGGTCATCTCAGCTTGATGGAAAAAGGCCGGGGCGCACCCCGGCCTTGCATTCTCGAACAACGGCTTCCCTAGCCGGTCACATAGTACCAGACGACCACGTCGCCGTTGGAGAGCACATAGTTGGTGCACGCCGTCATGGGCGTGCTGCCGTTGACGGAGTACATCCAGCCGGAGGTTCCGCCGTGCTCTTTTTCGGCAAGCCCGCCGATAGCGGCAACGTAGGTTCCGTACGTAGTGCTGCGTGCGTTGACCGACAAGCCGAGAGCGCACAGCGCATCGTAGGGCGTGGCGCCCGCATTGAACGAGTACGACCCGCTGGCGGAAACCGGATTGCCGACAGCGCTGCTGGAAACCGAGACCGATACGGTGACGACGTTCGCCGCAGAAGGCTGCTGGCCACCGGAGCCGGTAGTTTGCGATTCGGAATCGCCCGACGGCGAGGCGGAAGGCTGGGAGCCGCCGCCCGCGGTGGTGTCGGAATCCACAGCGCCGCCGTTACCGTTAGCGGCTGAATCCGAATCAGCGTTTTGCCCGGCAGCGGAACCCGATTCGCCGTTCTGCTCGGATGAATCGGATTCTGCTTTCGAATGCGCTTCCGATTCGGCGCTTGCTTCGGCCTTGCCGGTGACCTTCGTTGCCGTCACGCGGCCCTGCTCCGTGGTTTGCGCCTCCTGAGCAGACGACTGCGCAGGCGATCCGTCTTGCCCCCCGAAGCCGCCCGTAAGGGCAAAAGCGCCCACGGAAACGAGCAGCACCGATGCGGCCAAAAGCGCGATGATGCCGCCTTTGACCTTCGGGGAGAGACGGGAAGCAGAGCCTGAATGCAGCTGCTGCTCAGGGGGCGTCGAACCCGCAGTCAAAGCCGCCGCTTCCGCCGAGCTGCGACGGGCAGCATCGCCCGCCGCAGCCGTTTCATCATGAGCAGCTTCGTTAATAATCTCGGACATGGCAGCCTCCTACTTGATGCCGCTCTGGCGACGTTTGGCAAGCAGCCACCAGACACCCGCACCGACGATACCCGCAACGCCCAAGCCGAGGACCGCGTAGGGCCAAATGGGACCGCGAGAGCCATTGTCGTTTTCGGTAGTATTGGAGGAATCAGAGCTGTTGGCAGTGGCAGCATGTTGCTCCGTGGCGCCGTTAGCATTCGCGGAAGAGGACACCTCCTGGCGTGCCGAAACGCTTGCCGACACGCTATCGGTCTGCTGCGCAGCACCGCCCGCTGCCGCAGGCAAAGCTGCAGGGGCGACCACCCCGACAACCGTCGGCTGCGTGCCGAGATCGGAACCGGGAGCCGAATCTGGGTTGGGATTAGGCTGCGGTGCAGGGCCAGGCTGAGGCGCGGGAGCAGGATCGGGCGCGGGCGAAGGCTTCACGCCGCCGCCGACCAGCTTGAACAGCGTGCCGGAGTCGTTGATGTAGTATAGGTTGCCCTCGGCATCGCAGATGACCGGGGAGTCGCAATAGTTGTTGAAGCCCTTGGCATCGTACGCCAACGTGGCCTGCGCGTCACCGACCTTATAGCGATACACGCCGCCGCCCGAGGTGTAGTTCACCCAGTCGCCGGATTCGCCATAGTTCACCGTGAAGTACACGTACGTTTCGCCATTTTGCGTGGACACAAGCGGTGCCGCCTTGATTCCGCCATACCCCTTGACCCCAGGCAGCAGAGCACCATCAGCTTGGGTGACGAGCGTGGACTCCAAGCTCTTCAGATCGACGATCGCAAGCGCCGCGGCGCCGCTTTCCACCTCGCCGCCGACATACATGGTGCTGCCGTTGACGGTAGGCATGCTCGCACATCCGGAAAGACCCAGGTCGACGACCTTGGTTTCCTTAAGAGAGCCCTGTTCGTCGATCGCAAGCACATGCAGCTTGCCATCGCGGGACATCACGTACAGGGTTTTGCCGTCAGCCGACGCCACGCACGAGGAATTCACCAACGCGCCAAGGGAAACCGTGCTGATAACGGAACCTGCACCGCTCAGCGCCTCGACGGTACCGGCGCTGGTTGCCACGACCGTGTAGCCGCCGACGTTAACGGCGCTGCCCCAGTAATATCCTTCGCCAGCGTTGTTGTGCCGCCATACCACTGCACCCGTTAGGATATTGATGCAGGTGAGGAAGCCGTTATCGTAGGTACCGGCGACGAAATCCACGTCGCACGTGCCCACATACGCATAGTTGCCGTTGACCGTGATCGCGGAGTTAGACTGCGCCGAATCGCTGAGCTTGTCGGTGACCCATACGGTTGTCAGGCTGTCGGCCGTAAGGGCCTGCACAGCACCGCCGTCAAGCGGGACCATGATCACGCCCTGAGCGTAAACGGGGCGCGTGGTGTAGCCGATGGAGGAAACAAGGTTAGCCTGCGCAACCACTTCGCCCGTAGACGAATCGATCTTGAGCAAGCGGTTGTTTACGGCAAGGTACACGAAACCGTTTACGATGACGGGTTCGCTGGCGTTGGCGTATTGCGCGCTGGAGTATTGCTTGTAGTCGAGCGTCCAGTCCGACTTCATATAGTCGGTCGGAGTTGCCGCTGTGGTGGGACGAGACTGGTCGCCAGCCCAATCCGCCTTCCAATCGGGGCGAGGCGCGGAGGGGTCGATCGTCACCTCGTCGAGGTTCGGAAGCACGTTCGTTCCATGCACCCAGGAAATGGTGTCGCCGGATTTGAGCGTAAGTCCAGCTGCGCTGTTGATGGCCTTCCCGTTGATCAGGCAATTCCATCCACCTTTGAGCGTAACGCCAGATGGCGAGGTTATGGAAATGAGATCCCAAACAGAACCCTGTTCGAATAGCTCGCAATCAAGTTCGCACTCTTTAAAGAAGCTCAAGCAGATATCGTCAAAGGATGCGGTTGCCAGCTCGTTGCGCGAACGCTGCGCCCAGCGTTCGGCCTTGCCGTTGCTGTCCCGACCGATAACCTCGACCGTGACGTTCATCTGCCCGGGCATGGTGCCATTGGAGCCGTAGACCCAGCTGACCTTGTCGCCGGCATGAAGAACGCAGCCATCGGCACCGACGTTCGCATATTCGCCATTGATGAACAGCTGCCAGTATTTGTTGGTTTTCTGGTCATAGCCGAGCGTGAGGCTCTTATCGAACGGCGAGGTAATGGTGCTGAGATAGAAACCGCATGCCGAATCTTGGATATCGGCCACCAAGCCCGCCTGTTTGAACAGGGCGCGCGTCAAATCTGCCGCAGTGGACCCGTCGGACACATCGATGGTGGTCGGCTGTGCCCAGATCTGCTGGTTTCCGTCAGCGTCCTGGCCAACAACCTCACACGACACCGAAAGGGCATCCGTAGGCGCCGATTCGCCATAGGCGCTGTAGGCCCATTGAATGCTGTCGCCCTCTTCGAGGACGTAACCGCCCGCGCCAACCGAAGAGGCCTTGCCGTTGATGAACAGCTGCCAGTATTTGCCGGTCTTCGAATCCCAGCCAAGCGTGAGGCCCTTATCGAACGGCGAAGCGATAGTGTTGAGAGCCCAACCCCAGCTGCCATTGGGGTTGTAGTCCGCTTTCAATCCGGTTTGGCGGAACAGCTCCTCGGACAGATCGGCCGCGGTGGCCCCGTTTGCAAGCGTGAGGTTCTGCGCGGCTGCCCATGTTTGCCGATTGCCCTGAGCATCAGCGCCGATTACGGAGCACGTAGCGCTGACCTGCGGATTCACGATACCGCTGGTGCCGGTAACCGTAATGGTCGCGGTGACTTCCTGGTTCGCCAGCTTCGCGTAGGCCTGATTGTCGGGGAAGCGCTCGGCATAGCGGGCGTACTTCTGGCTGGACAGACTCGAGGTAATGGCGATCTTCGTGTTGTACTCAGGCTGCGTGACCTGCAGGTTCTCGTGGGAGACGACGGCCTGGTTGCTGGACTTGAACGTGCGCCAGCCCTGCGTGCCCATGCTGTCGTAGCCCGGCAGATCCACCGGCACGATGCCCAGCGCAGTTGCGTCGGTGGTGCTGCGATCGTAGCTCCAAGCCAGGTTGCCGTCGGCATCGAGATAGGCCTTCTGGAACGCATGCAGATTGCCCGTAACGGCCTTGGCGTCTTGGCCGTTCAGGATGGCGGCGGCGTAGCCCGCCTTTGCCTGCTCCATAAGGGCAAGCTCGGCGTCCACGTTTGCCTGGTCAAGCGGCTTGACCTTGTAATCAAGCGTTTTGCTTGCCGTAATCTCGGGGTTCGACTTGTCGGTAACCGTCAACGTGATGCCGGTTGCCGCCGCAGATTCCCCCGGCTGCGGCTGGTAAACCGTGCCCTTGTAACCATTGAACGAGACATGGTCGGTGCTGGCGGAATATTCGATCTTGTAGTATTTGCCGTCCACATCGAGCGTGCGCGTGGTGGGCATCTGCAGATCATCGGAAAGCCCGTCCTTGTCGGCAACGGAGCTTCCGCCGGAATACTTCACGTTATCGTACGTGAAGCCGGCATCAACCTTCTTTTGCAGAGCGGCCTTTTCGACAGCAACCTTGTCCGGGTCGCCCTTGACCGTGATATCGAAGGCGTGGGCGCCCGTAACGCTGGTGCTATCGCCGCCGGCGTTGCTGAGCAGCTTGACGGTTGCGGTCAGCGTGACCTGACGGTCCGACGCGGTGCGCGTGACGGCGCCGGCATAATCGCTCCACCCGTAACCGCTGATCTTCACCTGGTCGCTGGAGCTTTCCCACGTGACCTCGTATTTATTGGCGGAGCCGGCACGATACGGAAGTGTGACCTTGCCGGTAACGGCGTCGGCGTTGTCGCCGTTGGAATAGCCGATGGTCAGCTGCTGGGCAACGTTATCCAGGCGCTGCTGAAGCATGTCCTCGTTCCAGGGAATAAGGACGCTGCCCGGAGCATAACTGGCGGTTTCGCCATCCTTGGAAAGGGTGAACGAGACCGTTGCCGTGCGCAGGCCATCGAAGTTGTAGCCCGAATACTCGTTCGGGTCCATGTCGAAGAACGTGATGTTGCCGTTGGTGTCGTCGTCAGCGGCGGAAACGCCGACCGTCGCCTTGTCGCTCGTGGAGACGAACTGGACGGAGTCCACCTTGACGGTAACGCCCTGGAAGCCCAGCTCGGCGATCTTCGCCTCAAGCACGCTGTTGAGGTTGGTGTCATTTCCGTATACGGGCGCAGGCTTGACGTTTTTATCGGACAGCTTCTGCACCGCCGCATCGACCGAATCGCGATCGATGACCTTGTTGGCGAACACGGTTTCCACGTGGGAGGAACCGCTTGTCGCGACAACCTTCAGGTACTTGCCGGCAGCCGCGGCGGGCACGGTGATGTTTGCGCCTTCCACGCCTTCGAGCTGGGTGAACTGCCCGTCGGCCGTATCGGCGGCAAACCACGAGAAGGCGACGCCATCGTCGACCTTCACGCCGTTGATGGTGTTCGAATCGGCTCGCTTGGACTGAGCCTCTGCCGTCACGGCGTCGCCGGTGACGAGATGGGTGGTGGAGCTGATGGCCTGCGGCGTGGTGATCACGCGCAGCAGATTGTACTCGCCCGCTGGGGCAACCGTGGTGCCCGACACCCACTCGACCGTGTTGTCCAGGGAGCACGCCGTGACTTTAAGGGATTTGCCCGCGAGCGAGGCGCCTATGGTCAGCCTGCCGTCGGAAGAAACGCCGGCCGTGACCTGCTGCCAATCGTCATCTTCTCCGCCTTTGGCGTACCAGACATAGGTGAGCTTGGCGTCATCAGGCGCGTTTTCGTTGTAATAGCCGCTGGAAACCTTCGCCTGAGGCGTGATGGTACGACCGACCTGCAAGATGGCGGTCGACACGTCCTTGATTTCAACGGAGGAAAGCGTGTACTGGCCCGCAATGGTAACGGGACCGATAGGGTTGACGGACGTGGTGCCGCTGCCATAAGAAGAGGGCTTTTGCGTGCTGACCACCGCGCCATCGCTGACGGCCTTCACGCGGATGTACTTGCCCACCATGGCATCGGAGACCGTGTACGTGGGCTGGTCGGCCGCATCCTGGATATCCTTGAAGTCGGAATCGGACGTGGACTTGGCGTCAGCGTACTGCCACTGATAATGCACCTTATCGGTCGGGGAAACCTTGGAGTAGCTGCTGGTGTAAGCGGCAGCCGTGAGCACGACGCCCACTTTTGCGGAGCCAGTGACCTCGACATGGTGAAGCGCCACCGCACCCGCTTCGACCACGGGGCCGCGGGTTGCCTTCTCTTCGCCGAAACCGCCGTCAGCGCGGACCTGGATATATTTGCCCAGGTAGGCGTCCGTCACCGTGAAAGTGTTGCCTTGCGCGCCTTCGATCTTGTTGTTGCAGGAGTTTGAGCTATCGCCGTAGTACCAGGACCATACGACGCGGGCGTTGTCGGACACATCGCCAGACGCAGTCGCTGCGGTTGCCGTAAGGGTGTCGCCGACATTGACTTTGCCGGTAGAGTCCTCGAACTGCACCTTGGTGACGTTGATGGAACCGGCGGCAGCGATGACGCTCGTGGCGCGCGTGGCGTATTTGCTGTTGCCGATCTTCGAGGAAACGAAGCATTTGACGTATTTGCCCTGAAGCGCGTCGGTCAGCGCGAGCGTTTCCTGCGTTTCGCCGGGAATATCCGTGTAGGACCCGTTTTTCGAGTCGCTCTGCTGCCATTGGTAGTTCAGCTTGGAGGCTTCGATGAACGAAGACGCGCCCTTCTCCTTGGCAAGCGCCCTAACCGTGTCGCCCACGCAATAGACGTAGGAGCCGGATTCGGAACCGGCAGGGGCAAGGAGAGCGCTGTAGATGTCAACGGCACCGGCCTGCTTGAAGGGCCCCACATAGCTGGTGGAGTAACCGCCGTACGCAACATCGTTCGCACCGGCGTTGGCGGACACGGTTACGTAGCATCCTTCCAGGCCGTCATCGACGGAAAGGGTGTTGCTGTTCTGGCCTTCGATGGTTTCCCATGTTGCCGAGTATGAGGGGGCAGAGGTTCCCTTGTACTTCTTCCACGTATACGTGACTTTTGAGTCGTCGACGTACGTAGGGCTATAGCTTGAACCGGTGTATGCCTTCGCCGTAAGCGTTGCACCGATCTCGGTGGAGGAAGCCTTCAGCTCCACACCCGCCAGCTTAACGGCACCGGCAGACATAACGGCTTCGGAGGTGGTGGCGGACTGCTCGTTCACGCCTGCGCTTGCCGTTACCTTGATGTATTTGCCCTGGTATTCGGGCGTTAGCGCAAGGGTGCTAGCCGTTTGGCCTTCAATAACCGCGAACGTCCCGTATTTCGAGTCGGAATAACTCCAAGTATAGGAAACGTCGATGTCATCAGTCACCTGTGTGGAATAGCTGGTGAAGGCGGTAGCAGCAAGCGTATCGCCAACGGCAGGGGCGCTGGAGCTGAGCGTTACCTTGTAGAGCTGCGCCTGACCGGCGGACAAGACGGGACCGGGGATCTCATTGGCGTTCACGCCCGATCCGTAACTTTTCGCTGGACCGTAGTAGTCCTTGCCATCAGCCGTTACCTTGCAGATGAAGTATTTGCCGGCCATTTCGGACGTGACGGTAAGGCTTTGCGACTGCCCGACCAGCTCGGTGTAGTCGGAAATCGACGCCGAGTTCTTGGTGCCGGCCATCCAGGCATACGTCCACGTGCCGGGGTTGGAAACGGAGTATTCCTCCCAGTCCTCTTCGTCATAGACATTTGCCCACAGGGTATCGCCCGCGGAAAGGGAACCCGACTTCGTGGAGTAGCTATTGTCCTTGTCCTTAGCGTCCTGGATATAGACCTTCGCGCTTGAAGACAGGGTTGCGTCAGCCTGAGCTGCAGCACCATCGCCATCAGATAACGTGTCGGCAAGGTTCTCATCTGCGGAAACGCTTGCTTGTGCGGCTTCAGGCTTGGTGGATGCCGCAGGCGTTTCGGGCTGGGCGGAGGCGGCTTGCTCGGAATCGGATGCTGCCGCGTCGGGGGAACCGGATGCGGTCTGACCGGGCGCAGACGAAGCAACGGACTCGGGGCTTTCCGCGTTTCGATCTTGCGCCAGAGCGCCATCAAGCTCCTGCGACTGCTCCTGCGCGCTGGATACCGCTGCATCCTGCGTTTCGGCAAGCGCCGCAGAGGGCGTCATGGACACCGCAAGCGTTACTGCTAAGAATGTTGAGAACACGCGCCGAATAGGTGATGTCGCAGACCGCTGTGCTGCGGTCTTCACACCAGAGGGCGCGGACGAGCCTGCTTGGCCGCAGGTTTGCCCGACGCTTTGCGCGCGTTCGGACGATTCGCCGATGGTCATCGGAACCTCTCTTCCAGGGCTTCGTGCGATGGATGGGCATTCCGACTTCGCCTCATCTGAACGGCCCGCATGCCTGCGGCGGTGCTTGTCGGCGAGCCTGCGCAAAAGCCAAGCCGCCAACCCGTTCATCAGCGTATACGGTTCCTGGTAGAGCGCGGGATTCGCACCCGCATTCCCCCAAGCGGCCAAGTCCTTTCCCCAGTCGCCCGCGCCGTGCCCGGCGCAACCATCTGTGCCAATTTTCGAATATGTGATTTTACCACGTCTGAGCTGGAATTAGCCGAGCTTTCGACAGGGGGCGGTAAGGAGTCGCACATGGCTGCACGATGGAGGATTTGCGCGGTCGACTTGACTCACTGCCTATAATCGTGCGGGAACAGACGATGCGGCAGCAGCGCTTGATCGGAAGGCAAAGCATGGGCGAATTCAACGACAAGGTGTATGAGACGGTGCGGCGAGTGCCGCGCGGGAAGGTTGTTTCGTATGGGCAGGTGGCACGGCTGATCGGTCAGCCTCGCAAGGCGCGATTCGTCGGGTATGCCATGCACGGGAATCCCGACCCGTGGGATTGCGCGGCTCAAACGGGGATTCCTTGCCACCGCGTGGTGTTCAAGGATGGCTCGCTTGCACCGGGCTTCGCGTTCGGCGGGCCCGACGAACAACGGGCAAGGCTTACTGCGGAGGGCGTGACGTTCTTGGACGACGGGCGCGTCGACATGCGGGAGCGCCAATGGGACGGCCGGAGCGGCGAGGGCGCGAACGGCGGCGAAACGGCTGAGGAGCCAACTGCGCCGCCGATCGATTTCGATTGGGCCGCTGAGCTGGGCGAATAAGCAGCTGGTTCTGAGCCAGCTTTTATGGCAGCTTCCCTATTTGCGTTGCAAGCCTTCCACCAGGGCGCTGGCTACGCGCAGGCCGTCGCAGGCTGCAGACATAATGCCGCCTGCATAGCCCGCGCCTTCGCCGCAGGGGTAGAGGCCGGTTTCGGGCTCGAGAGCGGCAACGTCGGCGGATTGCCTGTTGGCGGCTGCTGAGGATTCCGGGGCCGCCTGAGTCTTGGCGCGGGCCTGGTCCTGCGTACCGCTCGAAGCGGGCGCCGGGGCCAGCTGCGCCGTGCTCAAGACTTCGTCCTGCACGCAGTCCGAAACGGACGCTGCGGCCAGCTGCGCCTGCATGTTCTTGCCGCGCACGATGCGGACGGGGCTTGAGCTGCGGGTTTCCACGCCGGTGAGCACCGCCTGCGGATCAGCGAAGCCGTGCAGGCGGCGGTCGAGTTGCGGAAGGGCCTGCTCCATGGCGCGCGCCACGAATGGGGGAAGGCACTCATGCAGGTCGCACCATGCGACGCCGCGCGCGTAGGTGGGCTTCACCTGCTTGCTCGGGCCGCCGGCGCGATGCGCCAGGAAGTCGCCGACGGTTTGCGCAGGCGCCTGATACGGTTCGCCGCCGGCGGCAACAGCGGTTCGGTAGGCAGCCTGCTCCATCTCGCGCTGCAGATTGATACCCGCAAGCGGGTCTTCGCCGTCGAAATCCTCGGGGCCTACGCCGACCAGCAGCGCGCTGTTGGCGTTTTGCCCGTCGCGCGCGAAGCGGCTCATGCCGTTGACCACCACGCCTTCCGGCTCGCTGGCGGCACACACCACTTCCCCACCTGGGCACATGCAGAACGTGTACACGCCACGGCCCTGCTCTTCGCCTTTTTGCGGGCGCAAATGCATCGACAGCTTGTAGTCGGCGGCGCCGAGCGCCGGATGGTCGGCGGCCTTCCCGTACTGCGAGCGGTTGATGAGCTGCTGGGGGTGCTCGATGCGCACGCCCACGGAGAACGGCTTCTGCTCCATGCGCACGCCCGCGTCGCGCACGAGCTCGAACGTGTCGCGGGCAGAATGACCGCACGCCAGCACCACGCGGCTTGCGGGAATCGACTCTGCGACGGATTCGGGTTGGGTGGCAAATCTGGTGATTTCGGCTTGGGTTAGGCGGCCGTTTTCGAAATGCAGGGCTGTGAGCTGGGTGTTGAAGTGCACTTCGCCGCCGGCTTGCTCGATCTGCTTGCGGATGTTGCGCACGATATCTACGAGCAGGTCGGTGCCGATGTGGGGTTTTGCCTGCCACAGGATCTCCTCGGGCGCGCCCGCTTCCACGAACAGATGCAGGACGTGCTGCGCCCAGGGGCTTTTGATGTTCGTGGTCAGCTTACCATCCGAGAACGTTCCCGCCCCGCCTTCGCCGTACTGGATATTGGTGTGCGGATCGAGCGGCTCGCCGGCGTTGAAGGCGTCGACCGCCGCCATGCGCTCGTCGACCGCCGCGCCGCGCTCGACCACAAGCGGGCGCAAACCGGCGCGCGCCAGGTAGAGCGCGCAAAACAGGCCGGCCGGGCCGGTGCCCACCACGATGGGGCGGGGTTCGTCCTGCGCCTGGCGCGAAGCGCCGACTTGCGGAACCTGCAGCGGCTCGTAGGGGCGATGCGCCTTCACGTTCGCAGCACCTTTGCGGTGCGCGGCGGCTTCGACAGCCGCAGCTTCGGCCTTGGCGCCGCCTGCCAGCTCCACGCCAAGCGTAGCCACGAAGTGGACGTCGTGCTTTTTGCGCGCGTCGACGCTGCGCTTGAGCAAGCGGATCTCGGTTATATCGCTCGGCGGGATGTTGAGCGCTCGGGCCGCGGCGCGGCGCACGAGCTTTTCAGCTTGCTTGCCTTCGAGCCCGGCATCGAGCGGAAGGGCGAGGTTTGAGATCTCAAGCATGGTTTCCTCCGAGCTATCGATTACGATGACGGGCATTACGAGCGGCGTCCCCACCGCGTTGGTTGCGGGATTTGCCGCGTTCGTTCCGATGGGGGTGACGCGGGCGCTGCGGCTTGCCTGCACGGAAAGAAGAGCGGGAACCACCGCTGCAGGCAGATGCTTGCGGGTTGCCCGGCCGCGACGCGACTTGCGGGCGGGAGTCGCGACCCGAGAAGGAACGGGCGCCATCAGCGCAGGCGAGCGTTTGCGAGCAGCCTGAACGCATCGCACCCTGCGAGCGGGAACCATTGTCCGAAGAGGGACGGATAGAACCGGTGCAATCCGGTGACCGCTTATCACTCGGACGCGATTTTGCATCCGCAGGGGCGCCACTGCGCTGCTTGTGCGCTTTGCCGCTCGAGACTTCTTCCCCTCGTGCAACGCAATCAGCTGCAGCACGGCCGGCGAGCATGCCGCTTGACCAGGCCCAATGCAGGTTAAAGCCACCGCAGGGCGCATCGATGTCGAGCGCCTCGCCCGTGACGAACAGGCCCGGCACGTCAAGCACCTCGCAGGTTGCGGGGCTGAACCGCTCCACAGGGAAGCCGCCGCGGCGTACCTGGCACTGACGCTCATCGCCGATGCCCTCAACCGTC
Organism: Eggerthella sp. AM16-19; assembly: GCF_003474385.1. Lineage (NCBI taxonomy): Bacteria > Bacillati > Actinomycetota > Coriobacteriia > Eggerthellales > Eggerthellaceae > Eggerthella > Eggerthella sp. AM16-19. The sequence continues at coordinate 19,123 of NZ_QUCY01000026.1, read as the reverse complement.
AGACGCATTCCTTTGAGCATGTTGCAAAGCTGGGGAACCATCTCTTGTGTAAACCGGTCACCGGTCCGCAAGCCTGCCTTGCGGAGGGCAGCGACGGACACCGCAGGCAGCAGCAAGCCCTCCAGGAAGCGATCGAGCGTAAGCGGACCGCCCAGCAGCTTCTGCATCCTCTTGCGACGCGTCATCATGAAGCGCTCCATGTCCTGCGGAGGGATGTCAGGCAGGAAGTCGACGACCAAGTCGTCGCCGGGTTGCGCAAATCGCGACAGGTTGAACACCGACACGCCGGAGACCCCGTAGTCGCGGAACAGCAGCTCACCGCGCTCGCTTGCAATACGCTGCCCGCCGCGCTCGAGATGCACGGTCCCGCGCACGCGGATGTTGTTAAGCTGCCGCGTAAGCTTCGCGCTTTGCGCATCGACGCGCAAAGGCCCCAGCACTGGCTGCATGTCCGAGCAAATCAGCGGCTTCGGCAGCTCGATGCCGCTTGCCGCACACCCGCCGATGGCCACGATGACCGCCGCCGCATGCGCAATTGTCTTGTCGGCGAAGCGGATGTTGAAGCAACCCGCGCCGTCTGGGGCGGGCGCGTCAACGCGCAGGGCACGCTTATCAGTTTGCACATCGACGCCCAGCTCGGCGGCAGTGGAGCGCAGCACATCCAGCACGCTGGTGGCTTTGTTCGCCATGGGATATAACCGACCTTCGGACTCCTCGCGCGTCACGAGGCCCATATCGGCGAAACGTTCAAGCGCGGGATTCGCCTCAAGAGTTCGCATGCTGGTTTTGCCACGTTCCGCGACGTAGGCGCGTTGCAGATGCATAAGCGCCTGCTCCACAAAAGCCTGATTGCGATACGCATCAGCGCTGATGCAGGCGTTTGAGATGTTGCAGCGGCCGTTGCCGGTTGCCAAGATGGAGCGGCCGACGCGCTCGGGGTCGGCCTCGAACAGGGCCACGTGCGCCACAGCGCCCGCCTGGCACAGCGCAAGCGATGCCTCCACAGCCGCCATCAGGCCCGATGCGCCGCCGCCTATGATTGCGATAGTTTCCATACCCGCCATTATAAGGCGAAGCCCGCACGCCGGCGCCGGGCAAGCCCGCGCTTCAAGGGATACCCGCATTGCGCGCGCGTGCGCCCTCACGCGCCGCGCAAAAGCCTCCTGAGCGCAACAAGCCGGCCGCGAAAGCGACCGGCTTGCAAGGCATTCCCAACACGAACAGGGGCCCATCCCCTGCTCACGCGCTACAAGTTCGCGTTCCTACGCCTTCTTGCGGGTGAAGACGCTTTTCTCGGGCAGCTCGTGGATGTCCGCACGCAGCTCCTCGTCGATGTTGCCGTCGTAGACGTAATGCTGCGTCTCCTTGCCCACCATGCCGGCGCACAGCAGCACCATAAGGATGTTGGGCAACGCCATGAGCGCGTTGGAGATATCAGTTGCCGTCCAAGCCACGTCGCCGACGCCCACGCCGCCCAAAAAGCCCATGCAGATGTAGAAGCCCAGGTACAGCGGCACCCAGCGGCGGCCGAACAGGTACAGGGTAACGCGCTCGCCGTAGTAGCTCCAGCCGATGATGGTGGAATAGGCGAAGCACAGGATGCCCAGCATGAGGATGGGCGCGCCCACATAGGGGATGGTGGCGAACACGGCGTTGGCAAGCGTGGCGCCGTTGGTAACGCCGGCATCCTGGATGAGCGTGGGGTGGGCGCACAGCGACGAGACGATGACCAAGGCGGTCACAAAGCAGATGACTACCGTGCACCAAAACGGGCCCGTCATGGACACGAGCGCCTGGCGCGCAGGGTTTTTCGACTCGGCGGCGGCGCTGATGAGCGGGGCCGTGCCCAAGCCCGCCTCGTTGGAGAACAGGCCGCGCGCGCAGCCGAACTGCAGCGCCACGATGATGCCGCTGCCCACCGCACCGCCGAATGCCGCGCGAGGGGTGAAGGCGCATTCGAAGATCAACCTGAACGACTCGCCGATGAACGCCCAGTTGCAAACGAGGATATAGGCGCAGCCCAAGATGTACGCGATGCCCATGATGGGCACGAACTTCTCGCAGATGTTGGAGATGGTTCCCAAGCCGCCCATGATGATGAGCAGGGCGCTACCGCACACGATTGCGGCGACGATCCAGGGCTCCACGCCGAAGTTCGCCTGCGCAACCGAGGTGATGGCGCTGGTCTGCACGGCCGATCCAACTCCGAAGATGGTGAGGCACGCCATGACGGCGAACCAGATGGCCATGAACTTCGCCCACCACGGCACGGTGCCGTCGGGACGCTTGTAGCGCTGCTCCCACACATGCATGGCGCCGCCCATCATGTGGCCCTGGCGATCCTTTACGCGGTACTTCATTGCCGCGTAGACCTCGGTGTACTTCGTTGCCATGCCCAGGATGCCGGTAAGCCACATCCACAGCACCGCGCCCGGGCCGCCGGAGAGCACCGCCGTGGCCACGCCGACGATGGAGCCCGTTCCCAGCGTGGAGGCAAGCGAGGTGGCCATGGCGCCGAAGTTGCTGACGTCGCCCTGAGCGCCGTTGTCCTTCGTGATGGAAAGCTTGAGGGCCAAGGGCAGTTTGCGCTGGATGCCCTTGGTGCGGATGGTGGTGTAGATATGGCAACCCAACAGCAAGATGATCATAGGCGGCCCCCAAACGGCGGCGTCTATGCTGTCGAGCACTTCGATGTAGTTCATGCAAAACCTCGTAGCCTTAAAGATGAATCCCTTCAGGGACGCGAACGGCTTATTATAGAGCCGCCTTCGCCCCAGGCGGCTAAAGTCTCGGCGAAAAAGCGTATTGCGCAGCGCTTTGGCAGGAAAGCAAGCCCTCCGACAACGGCTTCCTATAACCGTTCGCCATATGTCGGCCCCCAAAACGCGGAAAACATCCATAGTCCAAACGGTTGCGAAGCCATGGCGGCGCAGCTAAACTAGGTGCCATTGAATTCTGTTTCAGGGCGAGGTGAAAATCCTCACTGGCGGTAACCGGATACGCGCGGCGGCAAGCCGCAGCCAAGCCGGAAGTCCGCGACCCTGTGCGTCAAGCGGCGGCAAGCTGCATGCACGCAAGGCTGACCTGGTGCAACTCCAGGACCAACGGTCAAAGTCCGGATGGAAGAGGCAGAGTTCGCGAAACGCACCGCACGGCGCAGCATTGCCGGGCGGGAAGTTGTTGAGCGAATACAAGCCCGTATGGAAGGAATTCATACGGGCTTGTCTCTTTTTCGCGAAGCTTGAGAGCAAAACCCGTGGGAAGAAGGCTTCGCGGGAAGAAGGTTCAACCATGTCTCAGGCAACCGCCACAAACGCAACCATCAAGAACACAAACCGTTGGTCGACGCGTCAGCTGGTCACCATGGCCCTTATGTGCGCCATCGCCGCGCTGCTGTCGTTCGTGCAGATCCCCATCCTGCCCGCAGCGCCGTTTTTGACCTACGACCCCTCGCTCATGCCCGCCATGGTGTGCGGCTTCGCCTTCGGCCCGGGTGCCGGCTTCGCCGTGGGCGCCGTCGCCGCCATCATCCACAGCCTGATGCTCGGCGAATGGGTGGGCGGCCTCATGAACATCTGCGCCACGCTGTTCTTTGTGGTGCCCGCCGCCGCCATCTACGCCCATAAGCACACGTTCGCCGGCGCCATCATCGGCCTGCTGGTCGGCTGTGTGATCGCCACCATCGGTGCCGTCGCCGCGAACCTGACGATCGGCGTGTGGTTCTGGTACGGCAGCGCCGACGTCATCATGCCGCTCATCCTGCCCGCAGTGCTCCCGTTCAACCTGATCAAGACCGTGCTGAACAGCGCGCTGACCCTGCTGGTGTACAAGGCCGTCTCCAACCTGATCACCCCGAAGAAGGACCAGGTCAAGGGTCGCTAAACACACGTGTCCCCAACCGTGCCGCC
>NZ_QUCY01000026.1:0-15205 GCF_003474385.1 Eggerthella sp. AM16-19 | reverse complement strand
TCCCGCCGGCAAGCAGGAGCGCCCCGCTTGCCGGCGGGACCGTATAACGGGGGATGCGGAAATCGGCGCGGTAGCCCCCTTTCGCAAGAAAGAGCGCCCGAAGCCGGGCGAAGGGCTGCAGCCCGGATTGACGCGCCGGTCTACTGGGGCTACCCCGCTTGAGGCTCGCTCCGACTCCGGTTCGCATCCCGCAAAACGCAACGTAATTCGCCGATTCATGAAAGGATCGTAAAGCGAATCATGATAGATGTTCAAAACGTCCGCTTCACCTACGACGGCGCGAACTTCGCGCTTGACGGCGTGAGCCTGCACGTGCGCAAGGGCGAATTCCTGTGCATCTTGGGCGGCAACGGCAGCGGCAAGTCGACGCTGGCCAAGCATCTGAACGCCCTGCTCATCCCCGACGAGGGCACCGTGAAAGTGCAGGACATGCCCACCGAGGACGCCGACTGCACGTACCGCATCCGCGAGACGGTGGGCATGGTGTTCCAAAATCCCGACGACCAGCTGGTTGCCTCGCTTGTGGAAGACGACGTGGCCTTCGGCCCCGAGAACCTGGGCATCCCCACCGATGAGCTGCGCGAACGCGTGACGCAGGCGCTTGAGGACGTAGGGCTTTCAGGCTTCGAACGCCATGAGACGCATGCCCTGTCCGGTGGACAGAAGCAGCGCGTGGCCATCGCCGGCGTGCTTGCCATGAACCCTGCAGTACTCGTGCTCGACGAGGCTTCCGCCATGCTAGACCCTCGCGGCCGAGCAGGCCTTATGCGCGTATGCCATGAGCTGCACGATCGCGGGATGACCATCGTGATGATCACGCATTATATGGAGGAGGCGGCGCAGGCCGACCGCGTGGTGGTCATGGAGCGCGGGCATGTGGCGCTCGAAGGCACGCCCGATGAGGTGCTCGTTCAGGCGCGTGCGCTGGCGCATCTGAACCTTGACGTGCCGTTCGCAGCCCGCTTGTCGCTGGATTTGCGCGATGGCGGCATGACCGTGCAACCCACCGTGGATGCAGGGAAGCTGGCGCGCGAGGTCCTGGCGCTCGGCAAGGCCGCCAGCATATGCGCCACCGCCGACGCGAACGCGGCAGCGCCCGATGCGGCCGACGCCGACGTCGACTTCCCCACCTGCGAGGGCAACGCCGACGCCCCGGCGCTCATCGAGTTCCAAGACGTCAGCTTCACCTACGACGCGGCAGAGGCGAAACGTCAACGCAAGCGCAAGCAGGCCCCTGCCGCCCGCCAGGCGAAATGGGGCAACAGCCCCGACAGCCTGTGGGCCGTGCGCGACGTCTCGCTTCAGGTGCGCCGCGGCGAGTTCCTCGGCGTTGCCGGGCATACCGGCAGCGGCAAATCGACGCTCATCCAGCACATGAACGGCATCTTGAAGCCCACCTCGGGGCGCGTGCTCATCGACGGCACCGACATCGCCTCGAAGGGCGCCGAGTCGAAGGTGCGCGGATCGATCGGCGTGGTGTTCCAGTATCCCGAGCACCAGCTGTTCGCCGAAACCGTATACAAGGACGTCGCCTTCGGGCCGCGCAACCTGGGGCTTTCGGGCGAAGAGGTTGATGCGCTCGTGCGCAGCTCGCTCGATCGCGTGGGGCTTTCCTTCGACGAGCTGGCCGAGAAGAGCCCGTTCGAGCTTTCGGGCGGCCAGCAGCGCCGCGTGGCATTCGCCGGCGTGCTTGCCATGGACCCGCAGGTGCTCGTGCTCGACGAGCCGGCAGCAGGTCTGGACCCCGCCAGCAAGCGCTCGTTTTTGCAGATGATCGCGCGTTTGCATGACCAGGGCCTCACCGTGGTCATGGTGTCGCACTGCATGGACGACCTTGCCACCATGTGCGACCGCGTGGCTGTCATGAACGAAGGCCGCCTGCTGGGCGTCGGCGCTCCCGAGCGCCTGTTCCTGCACGCGCGCAAGCTCAAGGAAGTGGGCCTGGGAACCACCGAGCCGCAGGCGTTCGCGGAAGCGCTGCGCGCAGGCGGATGGCCCCTTGAGCAAGAGAAACTGTATACGGAGAAGGAGCTGGCAGGTATGATCGCTGCCGCCTGCGGCACGGGCAGCAGCGGAAACGGCGGCGCAACCCCTTCCCCGGCCGGCCCTGAAGGCCAGGTGGTCGAATGAACCCGGGCTTTTCCTTCGGCAGCTACGTTGCCGGCACCAGCTTTGTGCATCGGCTCGACCCGCGCACAAAGCTCATAGCAGGCTGCGTGTTCATCGCGGTGCTGCTGTGCGCGAAAACCGCGGCGGCCCTGGCAGTGTGCGCGGCGTTCACGGCGCTTTGCTATGCGCTGGCGCAGATCCCGCCGAGCAAGGCGGCGCGGTCGTTGACGCCGCTCATGGCCATCGTGATCATCGTGGCGGCGCTGAACCTGTTCGTCACGCAAGGCGGCCAGGTGCTCGTCGACTGGGGCATCCTTCGCATCAGCGAGGCGGGCGTGCAAACCTGCCTGTTCATGGGTGCGCGCCTGACCATCATGATGCTGGGAATGAGCCTGATCACCCTGACCACCATGACGATCGACCTGACCGAGGCGTTCGAATGGGTGCTCAAGCCCTTCGCCCGTTTCGGCGTACCCGCCCACGAGCTCGGCATGATCATGGGCATCGCGCTGCGCTTCATGCCGCAGTTCGCCAACGAGCTTGCCGTGGTCTACCACGCTCAGGTCAGCCGCGGCGCCCGTCTGTCGAACAGCCCCGCGCGCGGCGTGCACATGCTCACTTCGCTCATGGTGCCCTTGTTCACCAGCGTGTTCCGTCACGCTGAAACGCTTTCGGCCGCCATGGACGCACGTTGCTACCACGGCGGCGAAGGACGCACGCACCTGCATCCGCTTCGCTTCGCCCCGCGCGACGGCGTTGCCGCCGCATTCATGGCCGTTTTGGCCGGCTGCGTCGCAGCCATCGGCCATTTGCTATAACCGACCGTCCAAGACTAGGAGGATCACATGACCGGCAACGAGACCATCCTGCAGTATCTGACGAACGTCCCCGCGTGGTACCTGGCCACCAGCGTGAACGACCAGCCCCACGTGCGCCCGTTCAGCTTCGCCGCCGAGCAGGACGGCAAGATCTGGTTCGTCACCGCCACCACCAAGGACGTGTGGGAGGAGCTGCAGCAGAACCAGAAGTTCGAGGCATCCAGCTGGTGGCCCGGCCATGGCTGGCTGATCCTTCGCGGTAAGGCCGGTCTTGAGGACAAGGCGAACGCCGACATGCGCTACGCCGGCTACGCGCACCTGTGCAGCCTAGGCGAAAGCTACGACGGCCCTGACGACCCCACGCTGGTGTTCTTCAGCATCGAGGAGCCCGAGGCATGGATCTGCAACCACGAAGAGTGGAAGCCGATCGAGCTGTAGCGGTACCTGCATATAACGAAAAACAAGGAGGGGCACGGCTGCGAGCCGTGCCCTTCCCTTTGCATATCATTTAACGAATCGATAGCGCTTATTCGAAGTCGTACAGGTCCTTGGCAGCCTGCTTGAAGTCCTCGTAGACTTCCTGGGCGATAGCCTGATCCTCGACCAACTCGAACGCGGCGGGCTGGCCGTCCTCGTCAAGCTCGGTTACCTCAAGCGGGATGATCTCGCCCGAGCTGCAAGCCGGACTATCCTCGGTGACCGGGAAGAAGAAGCCGTAGCGACGACCCTCGTGCAGAATCAAACCAAGGAACTCAAGGTCGATCTGATCGCCATTCTCGTCTTGGAACGTGAGGGTGATACCCTCCTCGGTGGGCGGGCAGAAATTCGGGGCGCTTCCTTCGCGCATGGCAACTCCTTCAAACATGGCCGGCATTGCTTGCAGCCGATTCCTCCATAGCCTGCGTGCATGGATTCACGCGATTTTCTCAGCGTATCACAATAGGTTGCGATGCGCTCGATGACCTCCCGCAATCTATCCGACTGCTATACTACTAGACAGCGAAACAACGGCGCGAACCCCTGCTTGCGAAGAGCATTATCGCAGGACAAACGCCATTCAGGTACCCTGTGCAAGGAGGATCGAACATGTTCCCGATGATGGATCCCGACAAGATGAAGCCCATGGAAGAAGACGAGGCCGTGAAGAAGATGGCCAGCATCGGCGCGATCATGGAAGGCGCCGGCGATAGCTTCAGCGAGGACGACATGAGGCTGTTCCGCGATGCGTTCATGGGCACCAACGCCCTTGAGGAGCAGATGGAAGCGCTTATCTCCCGCTACAACGGCCTTAGCGAGGATGAAGAGGAAGAAGACGAGGACGACGGCGAAATTCGCCTGAGCGATTTGGACTTCGGCTTCTAATCCCGACGAGCCGACACACGCCTTCGGACGCTTGCCAGTCCGATCGAATCAAGCCCGGCTCCTGACCGCAAAACGCGATCAGGAGCCGGGCTTTTTGCATGAAAAGGAATCTCATGCGCACCCGCGTTTAAGCGCGGGTTCCGAGACGCCTGATGCCACCGATGAGGCGCAAACCCGTACAGCGCGAGTGCGGCGCTTCTCCATTCTGACCCGCGTCGCATTCGCGCAAAACCGCCGAGGTGCCCGATGCGAAGCACCAGGAGCTAAGCGCCGGCAAACAATCCCAAACAGCAAAACGGGCCGCCCGTTTCCGAGCGGCCCGAATCGGCTACCTGTTGTTAACCTTGAACCTTCTTGCGCTTCTTCTTGGAGCGGTTTTGCGCCTTAGCGGGCTTGCTCGCAGCCTGCTGGCCCTGCGATGCGGCGGAGGTCGCAGCAGGCACCGCGGCAGGTGCGTCCTGGCCGGCATCGCCCTGGCTGGCAGCATCCGCAGCGGCCGCGCCGGCGGCAGCGGTAGCAGCGGCCGCCTGCGGCAGACGGTTCAGGAACCAACGCTGGATGTCCGTGCCGTACTTCTTCTGCAGCTTCGCGAACTGCGGCTCGCGCGTCTTCCACATCACGTAAATGGGCGTTGCGATGGCGTAGGACGAGTAGCAGCCGCACACCAGGCCCACGGTCATGGCCAGGGCGAAGTCGCGCAGCGTCTCGCCGCCGAAGATGAGCATGGCCGCAACCGGGATAAGCGAGGTGATGGACGTGTTGAGCGAGCGCACCAGGACCTCGTTGACCGAATGGTTCGCCATGGTGGCGAACGTGCACTTCGGCGAATCGCCCTTCATGTTCTCGTTGATGCGATGGAACACGACCACCGTATCGTAGAGCGAATAACCCAGGATGGTGAGCAACGCTGCGATGGTGTTCGGCGTGACCTCGCGACCCACGAGCACGTAGACCCCGAGCACGATGACCAGGTCATGCAGCAAGGCGATAACCGCCGACACACCCATCTTCGGATCGCGGAAGCGCACCGAGATGTAGGCGATGATGAGCAGCAGCGACACGAAGAACGCGATGCAGGAGCTCTGGATGACGCTGGTTCCCCAGTCCGGGCCGATGGTGGTCACCTCGAAGCTTTCCGTATCCCAACCGAACTGGTCGGCAACCTTGTTGGCCGCCGCGGCGGCGCTTTCAGCCGACGTATCGGTGGTGCGCACGAGGAAGCCCGCCTGGCCATCGGAGTCGGTGGTCTGCACCACGGCGTCGGGCTCACCGGCATCGGCGAAGGCGGAGCGCACCTGCTCGGTGGTCACGTCGTTGCCGCCCTGATGGAACGTCACCGAGGTGCCGCCCACGAACTCGATGCCGAAGTTCACGCCGCGCACGCCCACCAGCGCCACGACCAACACGATTGCCACGGCCGCAATGGACAGGAACACCTTGCGGTAACCCAGCAGGTTGATGTCGAGCTTGATGAAGCGGCCGCGCACGTCATGACGCGAGGAAGCGGGCTTGTCGCCCTGGAAGTACGGGGCGGCCTCCTTGCAGTCCTTCACGCCCCAGAAGCCGGGGTGCTTGGCGATGCACTTCGGCGCCAGCAGGCGGATGATGGGCGCCTTGAACAGCAGCATCATGACGATGTCGCAGATGATGCCGAGCGCCAGCGTCAGGCCGAAGCCCTTGACCGAGGCGCTTGCCAGGAAGAACAGCGTGAGCGCCGAGACCATGGTGACCAGGTCGGCGTCGATGGACGTGAGGATGCCGTGGCGCACGCCGGTGACGGAGGCGGCGCGGACGCTGCGGCCCATGCGGATCTCCTCGCGGAAGCGCTCAAGCGTGAGGATGGACGAGTCCGCCGCCATGCCGATGGTCAACACGACGCCGGCGATGCCGGCCATGGACAGGCTGAACAGCCCGAAGTGCGAAAGCAGCGCCAGAATGCCCAGATACAACACGGCGAACACGCCCATGGCTGCCGCGGTGATCAGGCCTAGGCCCTGGTAGAACACCAGCAAGTACAGCATGACCAGCGCAAGGCCGATGGCCGCCACCAGCACACCGGAGGTCAGCGCGTCCTGACCCAGCGTCGGGCCGACCACCTGGGACTGCGCGTACTCGAAGCTCACGGGCAGCGAGCCGGACTCGAGCACCGTCTCCATGGAGGAGGCGGCTTCCTTGTCGTAACCGCCGGTGATGGACACCTGGCCGCCGGTGATCTCGGACTGCACGGCCGGCGCGGACTGCACCTCGCCGTCAAGGATGATGACGATCTTGCCCTTGGTGCTGGCCAGGTCCTTCGTGGCATCGGCAAACGCCTTCGTGCCCTCGGAATCAAGGGAGACGTTGACCGAGTAATCGGTGCCGGTCTCGGAGGCGCGGCCGATGTCGACCTTCGTGATGTTGCTGCCGGTGATCAGCGGCGTGTACGTGCCCTCTTCCACCTTCAGGTGCTCGGTCTTGCCCGAAGGCAGCTTGTTGCCGAAGTCGTCGGTGACAGTGCCGCTGGAACCGTACTGGCCGTTTTCGATCTTGGTCTTGACGTCCTCATCGGTGAACGAATCCAGGCGCGCGAACTCCAGCTTGCCGGTTTTGCCGATGGTGGACAGCGCCGTCTCCGTATCGGAAAGGCCGGGGATCTGCACGAGGATCTGGTCGGAGCCCTGCAGCTGCACCACGGCCTCGGAGGCGCCGAGCGCGTTGACGCGCTGCTCGATGATGGCGCGCGACTTCTCCATGTCTTCGGAAGTCACCGCGTCGCCGTCGGTGCTTTTCGCCGACAGCACCACCGACAGGCCGCCTTGGATGTCCAGGCCCTGGTTGATCTTGTCCTGCGGAGGGGTGAACATGAAGATGGACCCCAGCACCAAGACGGTGGTCAGCACCAACAGCCATACGTTGCGGCGGTTGGCGTTGCCACCCTTCTTCTTGGTCTTGGCGTTTTGCGCTTTCGCCATGCGAGCTTCTCCTAGCCTTGCAAACCATAGGACGGCCCTGCCGGGCCGTCCCTTTACGTGGCGGCTGCGATTGCCGCCATATAAACCCTAACTTACTTATTGTCCCACAATCGAGGAGAATGCGAAAGCATCAAGGAGCGGGAATCCGCTCGAGTCCTATATTAGTAATCCTTCGCCGCCGGGCTGTTCATCCATCCCTCGTAGAACTGCTCATACTCGCCCGCCAGCACGGCCTCGCGGGCGCGGCGCATGAGGTCGAGCAGGAAATGCAGGTTGTGCACCGATAGCAGGATGGCGCCGAGCATCTCGTTCTGCTTCACCAAGTGGCGCAGATAGGCTCGCGTGTAGTTCTGGCACGTCGGGCAGGTGCAGCTATGGTCGAGCGGCGTGAAGTCGCGCGTGAACTTCGCGTTGCGCATGTTCATGCGGCCCGTGCTGGAAAACGCCGTGCCCATGCGCGCGGTGCGGGTAGGCAGCACGCAGTCGAACATGTCGACGCCCTCGCGCACGGCGCGCACGAGCGTGGTGGGATTGCCCACGCCCATCAGGTAGCGCGGACGGTCCTCGGGCAGAGCGCGTGCCACCTGGCCGAGCGTCTCGAACATGGTCTCGTGGTCTTCGCCCACCGAATAGCCGCCGATGCCGAAGCCGCCGAAGCGGCGACCGCCCGCGGCCAGGCTCTCGTCCTCGATCTCGCGCAGGCGGCGGATGCTCTCAAGGCGCAGGTCGAGCTCCATGCCGCCCTGCACGATGCCGAACAGCGTTTGATCAGGACGTTTGTGCGCCGCCAAGCAGCGGCGGGCCCAATTCGCCGACAGATCGACGGCGTTGGCCACGAAGCTGCGCTCGGCCGGGTACGGCGTGCACTGATCGAGTTGCATGGCGATGTCGGCGCCGATCTGTTCTTGGATGCGCATGTTTGACTCGGGCGTCCAGCGCACATAGCTTCCGTCGTAGATGCTGCGGAAGGTCAGGCCGTCGGCGTCGAGCTTGAGCGTGTCGGCCAGGGAGAACACCTGGAAGCCGCCCGAGTCGGTGAGCATGGGGCCGTCGTAGTTCATAAACTTGTGCACGCCGCCGGCCTCTTCCACCAAGTTGGCGCCGGGGCGCATGGACAGGTGATAGGTGTTCGCAAGCACCACCTGGCTGTTCAGCTGGTGAAGCTGATCGACCGTGATGCCCTTGACCGTGGCCGATGTGCCGACGGGCATGAACATGGGAGTATGGAAGGTGCCGTGCGCGGTTTCGTACGAAAGCGCGCGGGCATGGCCGCAAGTAGCCTCGATGGTGCAGTCGAACAGGGCCATGGGCTAATCCTCCATCCCGTTGATGATGAAATCGGTGCCGCCGGAGCGACCCGCCTCCTCGAGCGTTTTCGCGCCGCCGGCCTGGCCGTCTGCGATGCCGTTTGCCGCAAGCACGCGCTCGCGCGCCGCCGCCGGCACGATGGCGTCGCTGATGCCCTGCGCGGGATCGGCGCATTCGGGAAGAGCCTCCACCCAGTCCGCGAACTTCTCCATAGACCCGTGGCGCACGCTGAACACTTCGAAACCGACGGGGTCGATCAGGAAATCGGTGACCAGGAAGCCCTCGCAGCCAAGCTGGCATGCGGCCAGGTCCTCCTTGGTGTTGTTGCCGACCATGAGCACATCACGGCCTTCAACGCCCGCAGCGGCAAGGTTCTCCGCATAGTAGTCGGGCTTAGGCTTGACGGCGGTGGAGTTCTCGAACGTGGTGATGCGCGAGAACACCGCCGGGTCGATGCCGGCCCAGCGCAAGCGCCACTCCACGGCGCGGCGAGGGAACATCGGCATGGTGGCAAGCACCAGCGGATAGCCCTTGGCGACAAGCGCCTCGATGGCGCGCGCGGCAGCGGGATTCGGCTTCACGTCGGCGCCCAGTTCGCCGAACTCGTTCTCGTAGAAGTCGCCGATGGCGGCCTGCAGCGTGTCTGCCGTGACGCCCTCGGGCATATCGATGCAGGCCAGGAACTCGAGCCAGAACGACTCGGCGTTCGCATGGCCGGAATCATTGGCGGCCATGGCGGTGATGCCGCGCTTCATGCCGGCCATGAACTGGTCGGGGGCGATGCCCATGCGCGCGACGTAGCCGCCAAGGGCGCGGAAGTAGCTCTTCATGAACACGTCGACGTCCATGGGCAGCAGCGTGCCGTCAAGATCGAAGAAGACGGCGCGGAAGGTTCGTTTCTCCATATATCATGCCTTTCTGCAGATTGCCGCAGGTGGGGATAGTTTTTGTCTGCGTGGTAGTATAGGGGAAGCGCCGCGCCGACGGCGAAATGCCCATCGAAAAAGGAGTTCGCGAATGAAGTTGTTGCTGCATGCGTGCTGCGGGCCGTGCTCGCTCGAGCCGACGCGCCTGTTGAAGGCCGCGGGGCACGACATCACCATTTACTATGCGAACTCGAACATCCATCCCGCCGAGGAATACGAGCACCGGCTGGCAACGCTGCGCGCCTGGGCCGCGGATGCGGGATTCGAAGTGCTGGAAGGCCCGTACGACCCGGCAACGTGGGAAGCGAGCGCGGGCCGCATCGGGGACGCCGCGATCGCCGAGATTGAGCAGGCACGGGCGAAGGCTGGCGTGGAAGGCGAGTGCGCCGGCGAACGCGAGGGCGAAATCGATGGCCCGAACGAAGCCTCTAGCAACCGGTGCAAAACGGTTACCGAGACGAATTACGGGGCTGCTTCCCCTGATGACACTCCCCTTTTCGCAAGCGCAACAGGCAGCGCCGCCCCCCGCGCCGCCGTGCTGTCGGTCGATCCCGCACGCAGGGAGGCTCGCTGCCGTGCCTGCTATCGCCTTCGCCTGGAGGAAACCGCACGGGTAGCCGCAGAACGCGGCTTCGAGGGCATCGGCACCACGCTTTCAGTGAGCCCTTATCAATATACGCAGGTCATTCGCGAGGAAGTCGAGCGCGCCGCGGCGCAAGCCGGGGTCGCGTCCGTGTTCGAGGACTTCCGCCCCTACTACGACGAAGCCACGCGCGAAAGCCGCGAACTGGGAATGTACCGGCAGAACTTCTGCGGCTGCCGCATCAGCGATCTGGAAGCAGCCGCCGAGCGCGCCGAGCGCAAGGAGCAGCGCGCCGCCGCAAAAGCCGCCGAACGTGCGGCCCACGCCGTCGAGCGCGCAGCCGAGGAAGCCGCACGCGCGGCCCACAAAGCCGAACGAGCAGCCTACGACAAAAAGCAGGCACGCAAGCGCGCTATCCTAAAAGCCCTGCGCGAACAGGGGAAATAGCAGCTAGACTCCATCTGCCCGACGAATACGCCCTACCCCTGCTGGCGCACTGCACCCGCAAAAAGCAAAACAGCGAGCGAAGAGCTTGCGCCTGCATCCCAAAGCAAGGAGCCCGGCGCCCTCACTCGGTTTCCGCATCGCACTTCGCCCCGAGCAAATAAGTATGCCTTCCGTTTCTCGTTGCCAGAGAAACGGAAGGCATACGACCAAACCCCTATAACATAACCCTTGTGTACGACACGGATTTTGGGCTCGCAAAACCCTTTCGCCGGCCGCTTCCCTATTAAGCGAATGCTAGCGGATGAACATGGCGTCGCCGAACGACAGCATGCGGTAGCGCTCCTCGATGGCATGCTGATAGGCGTTCATGATGTTCTCGCGGGTGCTGAACGCGCTGACCAGCATCATGAGCGTGCTACGCGGAACGTGAAAGTTCGTGACCAGGGCATCAACCACGTGGAACGTGCTGCCCGGCAGCAGATACAGGCTGGTGGCATCGCGGTCGCGCGCGGTGATGGCGCCGGCGCCGTCGTCGGCCGACGGATCCCAAGCGCTTTCCAAACTGCGCACGCTGGTGGTGCCCACGGCGATCACGCGGCCGCCATTGGCATGCGTGCGATTGATGGCGTCGACCGTCTTCTGCGGCACGGTGTAGAACTCGGTGTGCATCTTATGGGCCAGCGGGTCCTCCTCGTCCACGATGCGGAACGTGTCCAAGCCCACCTCGAGCTCGACGGTTTCCCAATCGATGCCCTTCTCGCGCAGGCGCTCGATCAGCTCGGGCGTGAAATGAAGGCCCGCCGTAGGGGCCGCCGCTGAGCTTTCGCGACGGGAATACACCGTTTGGTACAGCTCCTCATCGCCGGCGTAGTGCTTGATGTAAGGCGGCAGCGGCGTATGCCCCACCGCGTGAAGCGCCTCGTCAAGCGAGGGGTACGTGGTGGTCAGGCGCGCCACGCGCTCACCGCGCTGGGCGCCCTCGGCCCAGTCGACGATCTCGGCGGACAGCGCAACATTGCCTTCGCCATCCGTGAAATCCACCACCGCGCCGCTGCCGGGCTTCAAACGCTTGCCCGGGCGCACGAGCACCTCCCAGATGGCCTGCTGGTTTTCGCCAGGCACAGGCTGGCCGGGGATATGGGGCACATCCGCATACGGCTGCGCCTTGGAGCCCACAAGCTGACGAAGCAGGAACACCTCGGACTGCCCGCCCGTGCCGCGCTTCGCGCCCAGCAAGCGCGCCGGCAAAACGCGCGTCTCATTCGCCACCAGCAGATCGCCGGGCTCAAGATAGTCGATGATATCGCGGAAGATGCGGTCCTCGATCGCGCCGGTCTCGCGGTCCATGACCAGCATGCGGCACGCATCGCGCACCGCCGCCGGCTCCTGCGCGATAAGCTCCTGGGGAAGATCGTAATCGAAATCGCTCGTTTTCATCGAGATGCTCCTTGTCGCACGCCCGGCAAGTTACGCCGGGCATATAAAAGGCCGCGCCGAGCGCAGCCGAATAGCTTTCGAACAGGCAGATTATACGCCAGCCAGATGGTTTTTCGCGCATGTGCGAAAAGTCCGCATGCGCCGCTCAGCAAACGGGCCGCGATTCGCTCTAAAGGAAGAAGCCGCTGCGCACCGCGCATCCTAAAATAGCAACACGGGAGCCGTTCTACCTCCCACCCAACGCCGACACCGCCACCGTTGCGACGCAAATAAGCGCGGGGCGAAACCGGTTTCCCGGATTCGCCCCGTGAAGTTCGTTAACGATGCCGAAAAGCAAAGGCCCCGTTTGTGAACTGCACCCCAGTTCTTGGACAGGGCAAATAGAAAGCAGTTAAGCTGCATATTGGGACTGATTCCGGAATTCCTCCGGGGTCAGTCCCTTAAGTTTAACCTGCCTTCTCCTCGTGTTCCAATGGACGATGTACTTCTCCAGCTCGGCTTTAAACGTCTCGAAGTCCGGGAACTCCTGATTCCTGAAGAACTCGAAGCTCCTATGTATGTCAACTTGCTTTTTTCGCCTGAGATTTCAGCCAAGCATCGTATTCTTCCAGGAACTGGACATTCATCAGGCGGCCGGTCTCAGCATAGCTTACCTTTTGGAATCCGACGTTGAGGGCCTTCCCCGCCTCTACCAGAGTAATGCCCAGAGCTTGTCTTGCGGGGCGCAGGTCCTTCCACGACGGTCCTTTGATTTCGAGCGGGTTGCGAAGCGCCCGGAACACCTCGCGGGCGATGTAGCGCTTGAGACACCTGATGGTCTCCTTCTTTGATTTTCCGTCGCGTTTGCGTTTCCCGACGTAATCCTTGGTTCTCTGATCATACGACATCCTGGTCACCGCGATTTGGTAAAGCGCCCTGTTGGCGCGCCTGTCGCCCCCTCTGTTCAGGCGATGGCGTTCCGTTTTGCCCGAGCTCGCCAGCAGCGGGGCGACGCCGCATAGGGAGGCGAACTCGGCCTCGCTTTTCAGCCTTTCGGGATTCCCTCCGCCAGCCACAGCCAGAGCTGCGGCGGAAACGGTGCCGCAGCCGTAAATGGCGAGCAGGGCGGGGGCATTCGCCTCCAAAACCTGTTTCATCCTCTCCTCGATGGCGTCTGCCTCCCGATCCTGGAGATTCCAGGCTTTTCCCAAGGACCCCAGGGCCAGAACGATGCCGCCGGCAGCGGGGTCGAGCGTCGAGAGGGCGCTTCTGAGATCTTTCCTGGAAAGGCCCTCCAATGATCTTCTCAAATCCTCGGGCGCCGTCACTATCAGGGATTTCGCAGCGTTTATCATGGCCGATGTGGCCTGCACGAGGCGGTCGCGGGCTATCATGAGCTGTCTGAGCTCCTCCGTCCATCCGGACTGGTCCTTGGGCTTCGACAGGTTGACCCTGGCGAGAACCTGCCGCGCCGCCACCTCGGCGTCGGCCGGGTCGCTCTTCGGACGGCCCGGCTTGCGCCTCGCCCTTCCCGGCACCATTACCTCATACACGCAGTATCCAAGCTCAAGGAGCCTGCGCGTCAAACCGGCGCCGTATGAGCCGGTCCCCTCGACGCCGACGCCGACGCACGTTGCCGGGCTGCCTATCTTGCCGGCAAGGGCGTCGTAGCCCTTCGCGTCCGCGGCGAACCCGAACGTTCCAATCGCTCTCCCCATGTGGTCGAGGAGGCAGAGGGTGTGGGTGTCTTTGTGCGTGTCGACGCCGGCAAAGACGAGGTCCTTCCCCAACTCGCTCATATGCAGCCCTCCAGATCAACGCTTGCGATACGGTCCGAGCCGAAGGCTGGCTAGACAGAACACTGATGGGGGCTGTACCATGCGGGTTGCTAGGTCCACGCGCTCGAGCCCATGCTCCTATTAGGTCATTGGCCGGCCTTGGTCGGGGCCGACGCGAGGCTCTTCGAGTTGAGGCCAGTCGATGGAATCGACGGCAGTCCTTTAATGGGCCATCGCGTCGGCTCATGCGCATTTTCGCCGATAACCATCGTCGGTGGCGCGATTCCCATTATCAGTGTCCTTGATGTGGCCGAACACCTGCTCGGTCGCCCCGTTGTCGATGCAGTTCCCCTTTCGCGACATGCTCTGGATTATCCCAGCACCCCTAAGCGCATCGCAGTAAGTTTTATGCTGGTACTGCCAGCCCATGTCCGACTGCATGATGGGGTGGGCGCCCTCCGGCACCTTGGGAAGCAGCATCGCGAGCATCTCCTCCTGCTGCATCAGGCTCGGATGCTCCGATATCGACCAGGCAACGATCTCCTTGCTGCCGAAGTCGTAGGCCGGGGCCAGGTAGGCCTTGCCCCACCTCTGCTTGAACTCGGTGACGTCCGTGCCCAGCTTCTGCCACGGCCCGTCGGCCGAGAAGTCGCGGCCGAGCAGGTTCTCGAAGGTCTCGCCGACGACGCCCTTGTAGGAGTTGTACTTGTGGTAGTCGGTCTCGCGCCTTATGCCGCAGCTTATGCCCATCTCGTGCATGATCTTGAGCACCGTCTTGTTCGCCACGGAGGCTTCCTTCTCGGCACGCAGGCACATCGCGATCTGCCTGTGGCCGCAGCCGTTGGCGGTGCGCGAGAACACCTCGGCGACGCCCTCCCAGAGCTCCGGCCTTGTCGGCGCCTTCGGCCCCTTGGCCTTGTTGTAGTGGTAGGTCGACGCCGGCACGCCGGATGCGGCCAGCAGGTCGGCGAGCCTGCGCCCTTCCCCTGAAAGCTCCCTGATCACCTGGCATTTCTCCCGCGTGCTCGCTTTGCCGCTTCCAGGGCCCCCAATTTTTTTAGGTAGGCGACCTCCGCCCTGAGCCTGCGGTTCTCCTCGGCGAGCTCCTGCTCGATCGTCTTGGGCTTCGCCGAGGATGCCGACCCGGGCGGCCTCCCCTTGGGCTTGGGCCTCAGCGCCTCCGGCCCGCCCTCGCGGTACCTTCGCACCCACGAGTTCAGCGGGGACGGGCTCGCGATCCCGTACTTCTTCATAACGTCGGGCTTCGACATGCCGCCCTCGACGTGGTCGCGCGCCGCGGAAAGCTTGGTCTCGTAATCGTAGCTGCGATGGCTGCTGCCCATGTTCAGGAACACCTCCGATCCGACGGCCCTGCAGGACTTGACCCAATTCTTAGCCGTCGTCATCGGAATTGCAAGCTCCCTCGTCAGGGTGCGCCATCCTGCGCCCTTTCCGATCAGCTCCGCCGCCAGCTCCCGCATGTCCCTGTCGTGCCACGACGCGAAAT
>NZ_QUCY01000025.1:0-36905 GCF_003474385.1 Eggerthella sp. AM16-19 | reverse complement strand
CGCCGATAACCATCGTCGGTGGCGCGATTCCCATTATCAGTGTCTTTCAGATGCCCGAAGAACCCTTCCATGCAGGCGTTGTCGAGGCACGTCGCCTTGCGGGACATGCTCTGCTTGAGGCCGTGTTTTTCGAGTTTGTTCCGATACGAGCCCATCTGGTACTGCCAGCCCTGGTCCGAATGCAACAGGGGCTCTGCTCCTTCCGGCAGCTGCTCGAACAGGCCGTCCAGCATCTCGTTGATCAGCCCCATGCCTTGGTTCTTCTTTACGCTCCACGAGACGATCTTGTTGCCGCAGAGGTCCATCACGGGGGACAGATACGCCTTGCCGTCCCGCAAAGCGAACTCCGTCACGTCCGTCGTGAGCTTCTGGAAAGGCCTATCTGCTTGGAAGTCCCTGTTCAAAAGGTTCTCGGCCATCTTGCCGACTTCTCCTTTGTACGAGTTGTAATGCTTGCGTCGGATCCTGCAGAACAGCCCTTCCTCGCGCATGAGCTTCCAGACCGTCTTGCGAGAGATTGCAAGGCCCTGTTCTTGGATGAGCGCCAAGCGCACCTGGCGGTAGCCCATGCCGTTCCTCGTGCGACGGTAGATCTCATGGATCAGCGGGCGCACGTCGGCGTAATGGTCGGTCTTCGGGTGCGACAGGTTGTAGTAGTAGGTGCTCTTCGCGAGCCTCAGTGCCCTCAGCACCCTCGGCAGCTCGAATCCTCGCCCCAGCAGCTCTGCTGCCATGTCCGATTTCTCTCTTCCCGAGACTTTCGGTCCGCCAGGGCGTTCAGTTCTTTTTGTACGGCCAGCTCCGTCTCCAGATCTTTGATGCGCTCTTCGAGCTCCTCCTGGTAGGTGAGCGGTTTGGGTTTGCTCTTGGCTCCCGGCGGCCGGCCCTTCGGTTTCGGTTTGAGGGCTTCCAAGTCGCCTTGGCGGTAGTTTCTGATCCACCGCTTGAGCGCATTCTCGCTCACGATGCCGTACCGTGCCATGACCTCCGCCTTCGACAACCCTTCCTCGACAAAGGCTCTTGCTGCCGCGAGTTTCGTTTCGTAGCTGTACTTCTTGTGAGTGGATCCCATGTTGAGCACACCGTCCAATCCACACGCCTTGTAGGTACGGATCCATTGTTCCGCGGAGGTTCGATTCACGCAATACTTTTTGGATATAGACAGGGCACTATGGCCGTCTTCGATGAGGCGGATGATCTCGCGTTTGTCTTCGATGGAAATCCCGAAATCCCGTGGCATAAGAACCCCCTAAAGTCGTGACCGATTTTATTAAATCTGGTCTAACTTTAGGGGGTCACTTCACAATGCGGGGCTTTTTAATCCGTCGATTCCGACCTTGACGCGTATCGGGTTAAGAAGCTGAAAAATCTGCCTAAGCGCCTCTAGCTCAGCCGCCAATTGATTTTCGGCGGTTTCCTTTTTTCCTATTCTTTCCTATTTGTCTAGCGGAAGCGCAAAACGCCTATGCGAAAAGCTTATAGCAGTGCAGCTTCCCAGTCGGCTTCTTTGAAGCCGGTTAGCACGAAATCGGGGCCGACGACGATGGGACGTTTTACCAGCATGCCGTTGGCAGCCAGCAGGTCATAAGCTTCCGCGCCCGACATGCCTGCATCTAGCTGGGCTTTCACATTATGCTGGCGATACAGCTGCCCGCTGGTGTTGAAGAACCGGCGCAGCGGCAACCCGCTTTTCGCGTGCCATTCGGCCAGCTCAGCCGCCTTGGGATTATCCGCCACAATGTCGCGATCCGCATACACCACGCCATGCGCATCCAACCACGCCTTCGCCTTCTTGCACGTTGAGCACTTCGGGTACTCGATGAACAACACTTCCTGCACGATGAGCTCCTTCCTTTAGGCGGCTCGCCTTTGCGTTTTGCGTTGCATAGCTTAGCAGGACGCCACCGCACCGCTCAACCAAGCACAAGTGAAATGCGATTCAGGCAGATAGCGCTACGTCCCCTAAGTGTCCGGATCCAAGACGCAAGGCGGCCCCTTCCGCTTGGAGACGTCCCTGTTTGCAAGGGGGGTTTGGGGAAAGGGTGTCTCCAAGCGGAAGGGGCCGCTCGGGATATTCGGTTGTCGTCCGGTGGCCCGATGGGGGCCGCCGGGGAGGACCGGCCTCCGCGCCGCCGCCGGGCAGGGAATCGCCGGCTACGGGACGAGGGGGCTGGCGGGCCGAAACCAGCGCGCAGGAGTCGGCCCGCCAGAGGCGGTCGGACGCAAGGCCCGGCCAAGCCCCAAGGCCGCCTAGTAGAACATGAACACGGACAGGCCCACGTTGTAGAAGGCGACGCGCAGGCAGACCGCGCCGATGAGGGCCGCGACGACGGCCGCGCCGCCGAAGACCTTCCAGCTTGCCGCGTCGCCCTTCTTCTTGGCCATCACGCAGCAGACCAGCGGCACGACCGCACCAACGACCACGGCGCCGAGCCACAGCAGCGGGGCCTGGGCGCCCACGGTCGCGGCGGCGTCGGCCACGGCCTTGGTGGGGTGCGTCGGGTCGAAGCAGTAGCCCACCTGGGAGAACGCGCCGGCGCTCAGCTGGATGAACAGCGCGTAGGCGGCGGTGCACACCGCGCCGATGGCCGATCCGGCCACGGCCGGCAGGCCGCAGGCGCCGGCATCCTCGCCCTTGGCGGCCAGCACCACCGCGCAGGTGGCCGGGCCGAGCAGGCAGGCGGCGCCCACGATGGAGAGCACCTCGAGCACGGAATCCCACGCCGGGCGCGCCGGCATCATGTAGGAGTGCGCGCACACCGCGGCCAGGATCGCGCTGATGGCGACGGCGACCCACGCCATCCACTTGGGCAGCGTGCCGCCGTCGTCGGACTTGCGGGCCATGACGAAGTACGCCACGGCGACCGCCACGAACACGACGATCGCGATGAGCTCCTGCGTGATGCCGGAGGTGATGTGGCCGAAGCCGTTGAAGA
Organism: Eggerthella sp. AM16-19; assembly: GCF_003474385.1. Taxonomy (NCBI): domain Bacteria; kingdom Bacillati; phylum Actinomycetota; class Coriobacteriia; order Eggerthellales; family Eggerthellaceae; genus Eggerthella; species Eggerthella sp. AM16-19. The sequence goes on along the minus strand of NZ_QUCY01000025.1, from coordinate 33,969 downwards.
TGCGCTCCCAGTGCTGCAGGTGGAAGAACACCGCGATGCCGCCCAAAGCCAGAAGCACGCAGGACAGGATCGCCAGCAGCTGCTGGGACTTCTTGCCCGCGCCCTTGAGCGCCAGCACGCCGGCACCGCCGAACACGCCGCAGCCCCAAGCGGTAAGGGTGGTGAAAAGAATCAGAGGCCATTGCAGTTCCATTACTCTTCTCCCTTCCACTCATGGTTGCGCAGGATGTAGCGGAACGAGGGATGGTTCCCCACATCGGGCAGATGATGCACATCGGAGTCTTTGAACGGCTTGATCGGATAATTGCCGTCCTCGCCGGTCAGCTCGCCAAGCGTCTTGTCGTAGGGGCCGCGGAAGCTCTCGATGCCTTCATCCAAGTCGCCGAAGAAGCGCGCGAAACCGCCGCACTGCGCGACGCACTGGGGAAGCTCGCCTTGCGCGGTCTTTTGCTCGCACAGGGTGCACTTCTCCACCACGCGTTCTTCCTCGTTCAAATAACGCACACCGTAGGGGCAGCTCATGGCGCAGAACTGGCAGCCGATGCACTTCGACTTGTCGATCTGCACGGTGCCGTCGGCGGCGATGTGGCTCGCCCCGGTCGGGCACACCTTCACGCACTCCGGGTCAGCGCAGTGCTGGCATTGCACGGTCAGGAAGTACGTGTACACGTCCGGGAAGTGGCCGGAGCCCTCCGCCGTCGGATAGGGGCCGATGCGCAGCGTCTTGTTCCAGAAGCTGCCGATCGGCACGCCGTTGAACGCCTTGCACGCTACGCTGCATGCCAGGCAGCCGACGCATTTGTTCAGGTCGGTTACGATTGCCGGATGGCTCATGCCTGCGTCCCCCCCTCGTAATCAGGCGCCCACGCCTTCAGGCGCGGATCACTGGAGTCATGGATGATCTCGGTGCCGTCGTCGCCGCAGGGCACGGGATTGCCGAACGGGGAGTTCTCCGCCGTGGCCTTGTACACCTTCACGCCGTAGGCGCGCAGGTTCGACGTGCCGATGAACGGGTCCTGGGCATCCTTGTCCAACAGGCAGTTCACGCCGCACAGCGCGAAGCCCTTATCGGCCTGCTTCAGCTCGGGGAACCACCACTGATGCTCCAGGTTCACCACGCCGGGCGCGATGCCGTGGTACAGGTCCACAACCTCGCGAATCTTATGCTCCTTCGTCTCGATCCACACCCAGTCGCCCTGCTCGACGCCGATACGCTCGGCATCCTCGGGATTCATCTCGATGCGCGGCACGGGCCACAGCTCGCGGCACCAGGGCAGTTGACGATGCTCGTTGTGGAAGTACACAGGGATGCGGCGTCCGGTGGTTGCCAGGAACGAATTGTCGTCTGTGAACAAGTCCGGATCGGCAACCGGACCGTGCGGCGCCTCGCGGAACGTCGGAATCGCCTGGTCATCGTTGGGGTAGTAGTTGTCGATGACCGTCGACCAGATCTCCTGTTTGCCGGTGGACGTATCCCAACCCTGCGGATGATCCATGACCGCCTGCACCGCCGCCGGGGAGTCCGACGTAGTAGCCCAACCGGTTTCGTAACGACGATACGTTCCCCACGCCTCGGGCTTCTCGATCTTGGAATCCCACGGGCCGTTCTCCTGGAACGCCTTCTTGTAGTCCTGCCACTCGGGAATCCGGAAGCCGGCGAGCGCGATGTTGTTGCACACGTTTTCGGCATTGTCGATAGGCCACTTCTCGTCATCGGTGCTGCCATCGCAATACGGCTGGCCCATGGCCTTGAAGATGCGCATGACGATCTTCAGGTCGGGCTCCGCCTCCGCCGGAGGCTCCACGGCCTTGCACGTGGCGCCGAACGAACCGGAAGAGCCCTGCGACTTGCGAATGCAGTCGAGTTCCATCCAGTGGGCCGCCGGCAGGACGATGTCGGCGATGCCCACGGTAGGCGTCTCCCACAAGTCGATGGACACCCAGAAGTCCAGCTTCTTAAGCTGCTCGTAGGCATACAGGCTGTTCGACTGATTCATATGGTCGCCGGTCTGGCCTATGCCGCAGGACAGCTTATAGGGCTGGCCCGTCTCAATGGTCTTGTAGATGCTGGTGGCATCCGCCCAGCTGGGGTTGCACTTCGGGTCCGCCAGCATGGGGAACTTGTCGCCGCCGATGATCTTGGACTGGTCGGGCGAGCCCTTCACGGAAGCCGCAGAGGGCAGCGTCATAGCCAGGTCGAAGAACGGCCAGCCGGCGGTAGAGCCGCGCATGCCGCCCGGAATGTCCATGTTGCCGGTGATGCCGCACAGGATGTCCATGGTGCGGTTGGTCTGCAGCGAGTTGCAGCTATGCTCGAGCGGGAGCATGTACTGGATGCCGCCGTTGCCGTAACCGGTAGAGGGATCCAGGCGCGTGGCGTAGATGGTTGCGGCGCGCTCGATGTCCTCTGCTTTACAGCCGGTGATCTCGGCGACCTTCTCGGGCGTGTACTCCGCCACGCGATCGCACAGATGCTCCCACACGGTGCGGCAGCGCACCTTCCTGCCGTCCTTCAGCTCAACCTCAAGGCCGCCTTCCGGCGTGTACAGCGCGGGGTACAGGCCGTCGATGAACGGGGTGGCGTCGATGACGAAGCCCTGGCTTTGGCCCGTCAGGTCCAAGCCGTGGATCTGAGCCTCGCGGCCGGCGGTCGCGGGCTTCCAGTCCTCGCCCTCCCAATGGGGCAGCTTGCCGGACGCGCCGCCCGACAGGTTCAGGTCGGCGGCGGAGGCGTCGGTCACGGAAGATGCCACGCTTTTGCCGTTGGACTCGTAGTACGTCAGCTCGCCGTTCACCTCGTTGAGCACCATGAACGCGGTGTTCGAACCGCCCTCCTTGATGTCGGACTGCTTGAGCAGGCGGTTGCGTTTGGAGCCGTGCGTGGACTGAGAATCGGAAACGGAGCCTTCCCAGTCCTCGTCTTCCACAACGAGCATCGGGGCATTCATCCATTTGCGGACGTACAGGTCGTCGTAAAGGCCCTTGTTGATGACGACGTTGATCCAGCCGAGACCCATGGCGGCATCGGTACCGGGCCGCAACGGCAGCCAGATATCGGCCTCCTTGCCCAGGTTCGTCTGGCGCGGGTCCACCAAGATATGGTAATCCGCGCGCGTTGCCACATCGACCGTGGTGCGGCACGAGTCATCATAGTTCGACAGCTCGGAGGCGCCGCCCCACTGCACGTACACGCGCGGGCGGCCGACCGTCTCCATCCAGCTGTAGGCGTTGTAGTCGTTAAGCTTCGTGGCATAGAAGCGCGGACCCTTGCAAATCTCGTTCGCCTGGATGGCGTTCGGGCTTACGAAGCACTGTTTCAGCGCCGCATAGGGGCCCATGGACCAGATGCGGCTGGTGCCCGCCATGCTGAAGTACGTCTCGTTACCGTACTTGGACTGCAGCTCGCTGAACTTCTCGCCGATGGTCTCCATGGCCTCGTCCCAGGTGATGCGCTGCCAACCCGGGTCGTTGGAGTCCTTCGGGTTCGTGCGTTTCATGGGGTACTTCAGACGGTCGGGATGATACGCCGCCTGCAGCGAAGCCTGGCCCTTGGAACAATGATTGCCCATGGACTGGAAGGCGGCCTCGTCGCCTTCGCTGCGGATGACCTTCCCATCCTGCACATACACCCACACGCCGCATTCCATCTTGCCGCAGCCGCGGCAGGTGGAACGGATGCGCTTGACCTCGCCGGCGCCAGTGGTGCCGGTTTTGGTCTCGGCCAGCGCCGAGCTTGCCGGAGCCGTAACGCCGACGGCAGCGGCGGTGGCCGCAGCCATCTTCGCGAACGTGCGGCGCGTCATCGTGAGCTTGCCCATGCATCCTCCTTTCCTTCGACGCCTTGCAAGGCGCCATCTCCTCTGTGGTCGTACGGCATCGCAGCCCTCGTCTTCAGCTGCTTGCCGCCCCTCTTCTCGGGTTCTCAGGGTTTCCCGAAGCCCTGCGAAACATCACCGCGTCCGGGGCTTGCTTGTGGTTTGGGGCCGAGCCCGCGATGCGTTCGCCTTTCCGACGATACGATGCGCAAAGCAGGCGGCGAATCCGGCCGGCAACATGGTTGAGGGCGGGTTTTTGAAATCATGTTAGTAACATGATGCCTTTAACCTGGGGATATACCTGACTCGGGTGTTATCCCAGGCTGACTTCACGGACGGGTTCAGACGAATGAAGGGGGTGTACTATAATCGCCTTCAAGCGAGGGAGAGGATTTTTCTTGGGGGAGAAGAACACCACGGCCGCTGCGAAGAATCGCAGCCTGCGCGCCGCGCAGGCATCCGCCGATGCCGGCAAAAGCGAAGAAGCGCGCACCGCGGACCGCGGCTGCAGAAAGCCGAAGCAAGGCGCCGGAGACGGCCCGACGAATCGCGGGAAACTCTCTCGAACACTGGAAGGTAAAAAGGAGCAGGCCCGAGAATCGCTCGGGCACACCGAAGCGTTGACGGGCGTGGCGCTCGGCTGCTTTCTGGCATGGGTCCCCATGACGTTCCAAAGCCTGAACATCGTGGGCAACGAAGGCGAGCCCGTCCTCGACACGGTGTACCTGATATCCATCTGCACGCTGCTGCTCACGCAGGTCCTCATCGGCATCGAGCACAAGCAATGCGCCGTTTGGCTGGCGAAGACGCCTGCGCGCGCAGGATCGGCCATCGCCATGGCCGCGTCCACGCTGCTGCTGCCCGTTGCAGCCGGTTGGGCTGGCGGAGAATCAGCGGCAGGGGCATTCGTCGCAAGCATCGCACTCACCACCGCATCAGGGGTCGCCTCCGGTGTCTCGTCCGGCATCTTCCTAGCGCAGTTCGGCATCCTCATCAGCAGATTCTCGACAAAGGCCACTGCGGCCATAGCTGCCATAGGCTACCTGTGCACGTCTGCGCTATTCTGCCTATTCTCGTTCTTCGGACCGTTCGAATCCTGCCTGTTCGCCGCCAGCATGCCCGTGATCAGCTCCTTTTTACGCGACACGGTTGCCAACACATGGAAAAGCCAGAGCGCCATCGACGATAAGCCCCTGCCTTTACAAGCCGAGCCCGCCAGCCCTGAGAACCGGCGCCAGCTGCATCACCTCACGCTTGCCCTGATGCTGTGCTGCATGCTTATAGGCTGCGCGAACGAACTTGCGCGCACGCTGTACATTCAAATGGGCATCGCGGGTATGGGCGGGCAGCATTACGCCTTCATCCAGGCGGGCGCGGCGCTTATCGTGGGATTTGGCGCCACGATCATCACATTGGCCCTGATCAGCATGAAAACCCCACGGGCGCCTGAATACTGCTACCGCATCCTTATGCTGTTCCTGGCGCTCGGTGCGCTGCTGCTGCCCACCCCCCTGCTGTACCCGATAAGCGCCGTGGCCCCCTACGCGCTCAACTCGGCAGCCTTCCAGTGCTACGGCATCCTGGCATGGGTCCTCATCTGCGGCGCCTGCCGCCAGTATCCTGCGACCAGCATCCGCGTATTCCAATTCGTTCGCGCAGGATGGACCTTCGGGCCTTTGGCCGGCATGCTCATCGGGCGTTTCGTGGTGAATTGCACGTCCTTCGAACTTGCCCAGGTGTTCCCATGCGCCATGCTGGGTGCCGTGCTCATCATGATGACGACGATGGCATTCACCGAGCGCGACCTGGCCTTCGCCGTGAACCTGCTCCCCACGGACAGGAAGCGGCGTTTCACCGACAAGTGCCTGGCCATTGCATCTCGCTGCGGTCTGTCCGAACGCGAGACCGAAATCATGACGTTGTTCGCCAAAGGCCGCAACCTCGCCTACATCCAAGACCAGCTGTGCCTGTCGAAGAGCACCGTGAGCACGCACCGCCAGCACATCTACCAAAAGCTCGGCGTGCACTCAAGCCAAGAGATGATCGACCTAATCCAAGAGGAGAAGGCGTAGCAGAGCGGCAACGACGAGCGGCCCGGACGCTTCGGGGACGTAGCGTTAACTGTCCGGATTTCTTGCCGCTTGGGTGCCACGGCCCCGAGGACAAGCAAGGAGGTCTTTGATCGTTCTCCTGAAAATGGCTTTTCAAGTTTGCGTGACTTCAAGACGCATAGAGCACGCGCGTTCTCCATCTGAGTGGTCGTTAATCTGTTCATTATACTGAACAGATTGCTATATAATCTGTTCAGTATAATGAACAGATTATATATAATCTGTTCAGTATAATGAACAGATTGGACATTGCATGAATCACGAAGTCCTGAAAAGCGTTATCTTCGATCAACGCGAAATCATCCAAAACGCGAGAATCGTGCCACGTCGTTACACATTCGACTCACAAGCGAACTATGTGGTCACGGGCTTGCGCCGCGCTGGCAAATCCACCCTGCTCTACAAAATCGTCCGCGATTTGGTGGAATCAGGCGTGGACTGGAACCGGATCATCTACATCAACTTCGAAGACGAGCGCTTGGCCGAGTTCAGCATCGGCGATTTCAACGACATCCTGTCGGTGCACAGCGAGCTCAGCACACAGCTCGGTTATTACTTCTTCGACGAAATCCAGAATGTCAACGGTTGGGAAAAGTTCGCCCGCCGCCTAGCCGATGCTGGTGAACGCGTGTGGATAACCGGCAGCAACGCGAAAATGCTCAGCAGCCAGATAGCCACCACGCTCGGCGGGCGCTACCTTGTCAAACATGTGACGCCCTACCGCTTCGATGAATACCTGGATGCGTCCGGAATCGCCCATGACAGCAACGCTCTTTATTCAACGAAAGCGAAGGGCTCAATCGCAGGTGCGTTCGACGCGTTCTATCAACACGGCGGTTTCCCGGAATCACTTCGCTACGATTCGCCGCGCGAATACGTGGAAAGCGTCTATCAGAAAGTTCTGTTGGGGGATATAGCCGCGCGCAACAACGTTCGCAACCCCGATGCCCTGCGCGTGCTCATGAAAAAAGTTGCTGAAACCGTTTGCAACGAGACATCCGCCACGGCGCTGCATGGCATGCTGAATGCGCTTGGCTACAAAATCAGCAAGGCAACGCTGCTCGATTATCTGGCCATGGCGCGCGAGTCGTACCTGTTGTTCGAGGTGACAAACGTGGTGGCGAAATTCGTGGAACGCGAGGGAAACCCTAAACGCTACTTTAGCGACAACGGACTGCTCAACCTGTTCTTGATCGGAAAAGAGCCGGCGCTGCTCGAAAATGAAGTGGCTGTCGCCATGCTCGACGCGTTCGGCGAGGGGCTTCACTATCTAAAGTCACCGAAAAACGGTATCGATGTGGACTTCTACGTGCCCGAGCAGGGTCTTGCGGTGCAGGTCGCCTACTCGCTCTCTGACAGCGCAAAGCCCCGCGAAGTGGGTAACCTAGTGAAGCTGGCGAACATCAGCGATTCGGCATTACGCCTGCTTATCGTCACGAAAGAGGAAGAACGCGTCATCGAGGAGGACGGCAAACGCATCGAGATCAAACCCGCCTGGAAGTTCCTGCTGCAAGATCTGGGATAGCATCTCCCCGCCGCGAGCGATGACATCTCGGGGACGCAGCGTTATCTGTCCGGCTTTTTGCCGCGAAAGTCTCGCCGCCGTCCAAAAGCGGCAGGGGCGAGCCCGATTCACGCTCCCCCGCAATCGCAATCCGGACAGATAGCGCTACTTCCCCAAGCGTCCCCACCTAAGCGTCCCAACCACAAGAGACGGCAGGACGAGCCTAAGCCGCACTTCCTTGCAACCGCAACCTGGACAGATAGCGCTACGTCCCCGAAGTGTCCGACGGCAGGCGCAGCCGGGGCCCGTAGCGCCTTGGGACCCCTTGATGCGTTATGCTGGTGGGCAAACACTTGGGAAAGGAGGGCCTTATGCGGGCTTTGGTGCAGCGCGTGACGCATGCGCAGGTGGATATCGATGGCGAAACGGTTGGCTCGTGCGAGCGCGGCTACCTGGTCTTGCTGGGCATGGGCGCGGACGACGGCCCCGACCAGATCGAGCAGCTGTGGAGCAAGATCTTCAAGCTGCGCATTTTCGAGGACGAGAACGGCAAGACGAACCGTTCGCTTGCCGACGTGGACGGCCAGGTGCTCATCGTTTCGCAGTTCACCCTGTACGCTAACTGCAAGAAGGGCAACCGACCCTCGTTCACCGGCGCCGGCGCGCCCGACCAGGCAGAACGGCTTTACGAGCAGTTCGTCGAACGCGCCCGCCAAGACGTGCCGCATGTGGAAACCGGCCGCTTCGGCGCCATGATGCAGGTCAGCCTGGTCAACGACGGCCCCTTCACCATCTGGCTGGACACCGACCAGTTGTAAAACCCGCGAAACCAACCTCGGCGCCCACTAGGCGATTCCCAGCACCCCACAGGCATACCCGAGCACCGAGCCGCAGTAAACGGGGCAAACAGAGACGGGCGGGCGCCAAATCCGGCCCTCCGGGTTAGAACGCAAAGAAGCCGCCCGAGGGCGGCTTCTTTCATCTCCTGGTGCGCTGCTTCGACTAGCAGTAGAACAGGATGTCGTTGTACGTGGGGACGGGCCACAGGTCGTGCGCAACCACGATCTCCATGGCGTCCACGCCCGCACGCAGGCGCTCCATCATCGGGACGATCTCGTGCGCGTACTTGTTGGCCTTCTCCTGCTCGTCGGTCAAATCACGGATGGCCAGGTGCGCGGCGTGCAGCTCGTTCAGGGCGTCGTTGATCTCCTTGATGCCGTCGACCACCGTGTTGAGCAGCTGATCCTGCACCGAGGTGTCGATGCCGGCGCAAGCGGCCTTCATCTCGTTGATCTCGTTGGCAACGAGCGTGGCGTACTTGTTGATGGCCGGCAGGAACGTACGGCGCGTCATGCGCTTCATCGTACGGACCTCGATGTTCATGAGCTTCGTGTACTTCTCCAGCTTCACCTCGTAGCGGCTGCGAGCCTCCACCTCGGTGAGCACGTTGAACTCCTCGAACAGCTTGATGCTCTTCTCCGCAACATAGGCCGGCAGCGCGTCGGCGGTGGTGCGATTGTTGGCCAGGCCGCGGCGCTCGGCCTCGGCAGGCCACTCGTCCGAGTAACCGTTGCCGTTGAAGATGATGCGCTGATGCTTCTTCAGCGTATCCTTGATGTAGGCGATGGCGGCGGACTCGAACTCGTCGCCGGACTTGCCCTCCATGGCGTCGGCGAAGTCTTTAAGCGACTTGGCCATGGCGGTGTTGAGCACCATGTTGCAGTCGGCAAGGTTCACCGCAGAGCCCGGCATGCGGAACTCGAACTTGTTGCCGGTGAAGGCGAAGGGGCTGGTGCGGTTACGGTCGGTATTGTCCTTGAGGAAATTCGGCAGCACCGAAACACCCAGGTCGACAGCCACCTTTTCCGCAGAAGTGTACTCATGATCGTCAACCAACGCGTCCACGATGGCGCCCAGCTCGTCGCCCAGGAAGATGGACACGATAGCCGGCGGGGCCTCGTTGGCGCCCAGACGATGGTCGTTGCCGCAGGAGGCCACGGTCATGCGCAGCAGCTCCTGGTAATCGTCGACGGCCTGGATGACGCCGGTGAGGAACACCAGGAATCGCAGGTTGTCCATGGGGGTTTCGCCGGGATCCAGGAAGTTGGTCTTGCCGGCGGAGATGGACCAGTTGTTGTGCTTGCCGGAGCCGTTGATGCCCTCGAACGGCTTCTCATGCTGCAGGCACACCAGGCCGTAATGGCTTGCCAGCAGGCGCATCTTCTCCATGGTCAGGAGGTTCTCGTCGATAGCGCGGTTGCCGTTGGTGTAGAGCGGAGCCAGCTCATGCTGCGCAGGGGCGACCTCGTTGTGCTTGGTCTTCGCCGACACGCCCAGCTTCCACAGCTCGCTGTCCAGCTCCTTCATGAACTCGTTGACGGTGGGGCGGATGGCGCCGAAGTAATGCTCCTCGAGCTCCTGGCCCTTCAACGGGGAGTAGCCGAACAGCGTGCGGCCCGTCATGATGAGGTCGGAGCGCTTTGCGTAATCCTTCTCGCTGATCAGGAAGTACTCCTGCTCGGCACCGACGGTGGTGATCACGCGGTCAGCGGTTTCGCCGAACAGCGCCAACACGCGCTTGGCCTGCTCGTCGATGGCGCTCATGGAGCGCAACAAAGGGGTTTTCTTGTCAAGCGCCTCGCCGGTGTAGCTGCAGAAGGCGGTGGGGATGCACAGCACCTCGTCCTTGATGAACGCGTAGCTGGTGGGGTCCCACGCCGTGTAGCCGCGGGCCTCGAAGGTTGCGCGCAGGCCGCCGGACGGGAAGCTGGAGGCGTCGGGCTCGCCCTGGATAAGCTCCTTGCCGGAGAAGCTCATGATGGCGCGGCCGTCGCCGGTGGGATCGAGGAAGCTGTCGTGCTTCTCGGAGGTGATGCCGGAAAGGGGCTGGAACCAATGCGTGTAGTGCGTGGCTCCCTTTTCAATGGCCCATTCCTTCATGGCATGGGCGACGACATTGGCGACCTCAAGGTTCAAAGGTTCGCCCTTCTTGATGGTCTTCATCAAGTCTTTGTACGTTGCAGATGGCAGTCGCTCCTGCATCGTGTGCTCGTTGAACACCATCGAGCCGTAGATCTCAGGAATTTTCGACATAGGCGTGAGCTCCTTCATAGTTACCTTTCAGACGCGCGTTTCCCTTGCCACTGCAAGCTATAGGCTAGCGAACTAGTCAACTCTCGTAGCTTAGCATCTTGCACCGGCAAGCAGCACGTCAACTTGCTGTAACTTACGGTACCGGCGCTATGTTTCCGGCAGTTTTCAGCACATGGAACGTTTCGTTACGGAAGGGGCGAACGCACCGGCGGCTTTTGCGCCCTAACAACGCGGAAAGCCCGCCCCGCTTTCGCGGAACGGGCTTTCCAGGCTTGCACGGCCACGCCTGGCGCAGCCAAAAGAAACAAACCTTAGCGCTTGCTGAACTGCGGGCGCTTGCGGGCCTTCTTCAGACCGTACTTCTTGCGCTCGACCATACGAGCGTCGCGCGTCAGGAAGCCAGCCTTCTTCAGCTCGGCGCGGTAGTCGCCAGCTGCCAGCAGGGCACGGGAGATGCCGTGACGCAGAGCGCCGGCCTGACCCGAGATGCCGCCGCCGTCGATGCGGGCGAGCACGTCGAAGTGATCCTGGGTATCCGTGACCTTGAACGGGGTCTTGGCATAGTCGAGCAGAGCCTCGCGGCCGAAGTACTCCTTGCCATCGCGACCGTTGACGGTCACCTTGCCGGTGCCGGGAACGAGGCGCACGCGAGCGACAGCGTTCTTACGACGACCGGTGCCGTAGTACAATGCTTCATTCGCCATGGTTTAGCCCTCCATCTTGATCTCGGTCGGCTTCTGAGCCATATGCGGGTGCTCGGCACCAGCGTAAACCTTCAGCTTCAAGCCCTGCTTGCGGCCCAGCGTGTTCTTCGGCAGCATGCCCTTGACGGCATGCTCGATGACGCGCTCGGGGTGCTTGGCCATAGCCTCGGCGAAGGTCTCGGACTTCAGTCCGCCCGGATGACCGGTGTGATGGTAGTAGACCTTGTTCAGCTCCTTCGTGCCGGTCACGCGAATCTTGTCCGCGTTGATGATGATCACGAAGTCGCCGGTGTCCACGTGCGGCGTGTACTGCGGCTTGTGCTTGCCCTTCAGAAGGGTAGCGGCCTTGGTGGCAACACGGCCGAGGACCTGATCCTCAGCGTCGATGATGTACCATTTGCGCTCAACTTCATGAGGCTTAGCGTGATACGTCTTCACTGTTTTTCCTCCATGTCCTTCCTGTTACGCTGTGCGACCACAGCGCACAGGGTGTCGTTTTTCAAAAGTGCAAGTCTGTCTGCAGCCGGTTTCCTACGCCGGCGCGCTTCGTCGGGTCTGGACTTCCCTTCTTGGCGCTGCCTCCACCTTGCGTTTACGGGGCTTTTGAAAGCGAACTTTTATAGTCTACGGTTTCAGCCGCTTCGAAGTCAATGGGGCATGTGTGCCCATCTGGGGTTACTGCGCGATTTTCACACGGACTGCACGAATGCGGAAAGCAAGCCGCTACCGGCACCACCCTCCTGCCCGCTTGCTCGCCCGCTGCGTTGCCAGCCCATCGCGCCGCTCTACCCCCCCCGCAGCCCGCCTGCTCGCCTGCTGCGTTTGCTTGCGGCGATAACTTGCATTCTGGTTTACCAATAACCCGGTATTCTGAGGCTTTGATATTATGGTGCAGGCGGTGAGTTTCATCAGGTGAACGGCGCCAACTCCGCCGCACAACCGCGCATACCCGTCCCGCCCGCGCGCGGGACGCTCAATCCGGAAAGGACCGATTCATGCCAATCAGGATCCCCGACCAGCTGCCCGCAACCGAGCAGCTGGAAAGCGAGAACATCTTCGTCATGACCGAGCATCGAGCCATGCATCAGGACATCCGCCCGCTGCGCGTGCTGCTGCTCAACCTCATGCCGAAGAAGATCGAGACCGAGACGCAGATCATGCGCAAGCTGTCCAACACCCCGCTGCAGATCGAGGTGGAGCTGTTGCACACCATCTCGCATGAGTCGCGCAACGTCTCCCAAGAGCACTTGAAGACGTTCTATCGCTCGTTCGACCAGGTCAAAGATAACCGCTACGACGGCATGATCATCACCGGCGCGCCCGTCGAGCTGCACGAGTTCGAGGACGTGGACTACTGGAACGAGCTGTGCCGCATCATGAAGTGGTCCACCACCAACGTGCACTCCACGCTGCACATCTGTTGGGGCGCGCAAGCCGGCATCTTCTACCACTACGGCATCCAGAAGCACGAGCTGCCGAAGAAGCTCTCCGGCGTGTTCAACCACGACGTGCTCAAACCCTCCAGCCCGCTGGTGCGCGGGTTCGACGACCGCTTCTGGGCGCCGCATTCCCGCCACACCACCGTGTACGCCGAGGACATCGAGGCGGATCCGCGCCTGGAGATCGTCGCGCAGTCCGATGAGGCCGGCGTTTACATCGCCAAGAGCACCGACAGCCGCCACTTCTTCGTGTTCGGCCACCCCGAGTACGATACCGGCACGCTGCGCGCCGAGTACGAGCGCGACGTAAACAAGGGCATGGACGTCCCCGTTCCGGCCCACTACTTCCCCAACGACGACCCCGCGCAGGAGCCGATCAGCACGTGGCGCGCGCACGCGCAGCTGCTGTACACCAACTGGCTGAACTACTACGTGTACCAGACCACGCCTTACGACCTGAGCGACTTGGGCGCTGGCGAATAGGGAAACGCCATGTCGAAGCACTACACCATTAAACCGCAGGTCACCCCCTTGTCCGGCAAAGCCGACAAAGGACAGTCGACTGAAGCAGGGCGGCGTTCGGCGAAGGAGGGCACGGCGCCCGGGTCCACATCCGAACAGCCCGCGAACGACCCTTTCATCCGCGCCGAGAACGAGGATGACGACGGCTACGACCCCTATTCGGACCGCCCGCCCACACCCGAGCCCTTGTTCCAGGAAAACCCCTGGGATTAGGGGGGCGCCCTCCTCTAGGGAAAATCCAGCCGGCCAATAAATAGCGATGGGCCTGGAACGAATGATCGTTCCAGGCCCATCAGTTTTACGCCGCGAATCAGGGTGGAGGGCGAGACATCCCGCAAGGAGCGCAGACCAGCGCCCCCTCACGCATTGGAAGCCGCCCTGCCGACTTCCCCGCTTAATCAGAGGACGCACCCTCTTGTCGACGCCCGTTTCGCGTCAGCATCTGCACGGCAAGCGAAAGTCAGCGCCAATCCCCTTGTTGCCCCTACTTGTTCGCCGTGCCGACGAAGATAGGCTGCTCGTTCCAGGCGAGGAACTCCTCGACCGTGAGGTCCTCGAAGCTGCGGATTGCGTGCTCTGCGGAAGCCTGCAGGGCGTCCCACGTGCCGGCGTCATCGCTGTCGTATATGGCCAGCGTGCGATAGCCAGCGCCGCCAAGCGTGCCGATAGCGTATACGGAATCCTCAACACCCCAGGTCAGCTGCTTGGACGTCCCCATGATCTCACAGGCACGGTCCCACACGTCGGGCTCACGCTTCGTGGAATGCACGTCCTCGACCGACAGCACGCGCTCAAGATACGGGGCGAACCCGCAGCGTTGGATGCCGGCCATCAGATAAGGCTTGGGACTTGAGGACGCCACCGTCAGATGCGCGCCCGCCTGGGCAAGCCCCTGCACGAACTCGAGCGCGCCGGGACGCGCCTCGGCGCGATGGCGATAGAAGTCGAGCATGTACTCGTCGATCATGCCGACCACATCGCGGTCGCTTTCGCCCAAGCCGAACTTCTCGTAGAAGAACGCGCCGCACTCAGGGATGCTCATGGGCGCCAGCGCCGCCACGTCGTCGGCGGTCAGCGTGCCTCCCGCGCGTTCGGCCAGCTCGTTTTGCAGTCCATGCCACACGCCCATCGAATCGAGCAACGTACCATCGCAGTCGAACACCACGCCGATTTCGCTTGCATCCATGACTCATCCTTCCCTTGCATTTGCCTTCTCCGCAAGCCTAGCAGGAAGCGCGCCCGCCCGCCAGAACTGCAAACCAACACCCGAACTTGCCCCACGCCAGGCGCAAAAGACCGTTGCCGAAAGGAAGTTCTCTGCCGAAGCGATCAGAGGAGGAGGCGACTCGGCGCCATACGCGAAACCGAGAACGCGAGCACAGCAAGAAACCCAAGCCCAAAACCGAAACCAATCTGAACGCGAAAGGCCGTCCCCGAACAATTCGAGGACGGCCTTGGGGCCCTGCGCGCTGGCGAGGGCCGAGGTCTTGCCATCTCGCGAAAAGACGGATCGCCGAGTGCGCTATCGGCGAGTGCGCATGCGGCGGGCGGCGCCGGCGGCAGCGGCAACCGCCAAGCCGGCGACGCAGAGCAACACGTTCGCAGCCAGGGCGGAGTCGCCCGTGGCAACCAAGGAACCCTTGTTGCCGTTGCCGTCCCCGACAGGCGCGAGGGGCAGCTGCGGATCGCGCCCGGAAACATTATTGCCCGGCTTGACGTCGCTTTTCCAATCGTGCTGCTTGTAAGACGAAAGCGCCTGCAGCACCTGGACGGAGGGCATCGCGCTCGCCTCCTGGCCCTTCACATGCGCGAAGCCCATAGGCTCGACGTTGTAGGCCATGATGGCGGTAATCAGGTTGGATACGCTGTTGGCGAAGCCGTTCACCGTGTTCAGCGGGTCCTTGCCCAGCGCCGTCAGCGCCAGCAACACCTGCGCGTCGGACTCCGCGGAGCCGAAGTCACACGTGCCGGGGCTCATCTTCGTGCGCAGGAAGCCCAACGCCGCCGACACCGCATCGGCGTTGGCGTCCGCATACGGCGCAAGCGCCTGTAACGCGATAGCGGTCATATCCACACCGCTGCCGGAGCCGGCCGTCAACCCGAAGCCGCCGTCCTCGTTCTGGAACGTCAGCAGCTTCGCCACCAGCGCATCCCTGTCGGAGGAGCCGCCCTCGGGCGCCTGGGCGTTCGCCTTGTCGAGCGCCAGGAGCGCGTAGGCGATCTCGTTGGACATCTCCGCGGTGCTCGAACCATCGCGAACCAGCTCGACAAGGTTCTTGCCCGCAACGTCGGTCACGTCCTTACCGAGCGCCGCCATGGTGAGCATGACGCGCTCCGTTTCGGTCAGCGACGCCGACCACACATCCGCGTTCGCCTTGACCGACGCCAGGTAGCGCTCGATCATCGCGGGTTCGACGCCGCGCCCGGCGCACACGAACGTGTACAGCTCCCATTCATCGCCGTACACGAAGCCCGTGGCGGAACGGTTGGCGTCAAGGAACGACGCCGCCGACTCGATGCCCTCGTCCACGAGCTTCGCTACGTCGGCGGGCGCCGGCGCGATACCATCCACGGTAACGGTGAACGTCACCGGCTTGGCGCCTGCAGTCGTGTCAACGGGCGTGCCCGTGACCGTGACGGTGCCGGGCCTGAGCGCGGTGATCGCGTACTCGGAGCTTGCAATGTACAGCCCGTCATCAGGGGCGCCTTCCGCATGCTTCCACTCGCCCGCGACGTCGCGATCGATGCTGATGACACCGTCCTCACTGTACGACCAGGTCATGCCGGGCTCGGTGATGCTCCAACCCTGCTCGTCGTTCTTGCCGGCGAACGAAAGGCCGAGCGCCGCACGCTCGCCCGCCTTCACCGTGACCGAATCCGGAGCCATCACGCCGACCAGCGGGTTCGCATATTCGTACGAAACCTCGCGCGAATCCCTGATAGCCTTGCCTGTTTCAGCGTCCACGTCGGGCAGCGTCACCGTGAACGTGGTCGTGCCCGCCGCATACGGCGTGAAACCGATGTCGCCGGCGGCAGTGTAGGCCGCGACCGCCGGATTGCTGCTGGTCACCGTGAAGTTATCGCGGTTCGTCGCGTTATCGGGCGTCACATGGGGGCTGGCCTTGTCGGTTAAAAACGCCTTCACCCCATCGCTCAGGGGGTTGCGCCCCTGCAGCACGATAGGCTGGCCATCCTCGGCATAGCCCAGGGAGACGCCGGTCGCCGCCACGTTGGCGGAGGTCACGGAAACCGTCTTCGCGCCCAAGTCGGGGTTGTTGCGCGACGTCACCGAGATCATGGCATCGCCCTGCTTCTTGAAGTAGAAGCAGGCGGAGTATTCGTTGCTGTACAGCACGTCGGCGCTGCTGCCCTCGAACGAGAACCGCGTGAAGGACGCGGGCACGTAGCTGCCCTCAGGGGAACCGACGTAATGCACGCGTACCTCGAGGTTGCGCACCTCGGAGCCCGCCACCGTGATGGAGCCGCCCGTCACGTCGGCGCCGTCGTACCAGATCTGGAAATCGTCGATGGGCTGGGCCTTCGCCTGCACCTTGACCGTCGCCACCGTGCGCTGCGTCCCGTCGACCGCGGTCTCGGTGGCCGTCACCGTTCCCGCCGCGTTATCGTAGACGTACAGCTGGCCCGTCGTCTCGTTCACGGCGATGTTGTTGCGGTTCGCATCGCCTGTGGACCACGTCACCGAGCTGCCCTCGGGCACGCCAGAAAGCGAAAGCACGCCGATGAGCCTATCAGCAGCGACGTCGTCGGGCGAAACCTCCAGCACATGGTTATCGCCGATCGCGCACGCAGTCCCATCGTTGGCGGTGAACGTCACCGGGTACACGTCGTCAGAAACGACGTCATCCGGCTCGACATAGCCCGCATCGGCCCCGAAGTACGGGTAGCCGTCCGCCGCCTGAGCCCACACGGCGCCGTTCGAGCCGCGGTTGGCGTTCAACAGCTCCGTGAAGGCGGCGCTGCGCATGTCCTTCGGGTCGAGGGCGAACGAATTGGAAAGCGCATCGATCGGAAACTGCGCGGGCTGCGCCTGATAGCTCGACCAATACGTGTTTACCAGCCTGCCCGCGTTATAGGACGCGAACAGCGCCCCGCCGCTTGCCTCAGCCGTGGAGTAGCAGTTCGACACCACGCCGCCGGCGAGCGTGCGAGCAAAGCCGACGACGCCCTTGCCGGACACGGACGTGGAGCAGTTGACAACGGCACCCGCAACGTCTTTGCCGAGCGGGCCGAACGAGCGACCGTCCGTTGCCTGCTTGAGCTGGCCGGCGAAGCTGACGTTCTCAACGACGCCCGTTGCCGCAACGCCGTCGAACAGGCTGGGCACGCCGCCGCCGTTGGCGAACGTCACGCTGTGGCCCTGTCCATCGAAGGTGCAGGCGAGCGCGCCAGAGGGCCCGAAGAAGTACTCATCATCAATGACGATGTCGTTGTCCAGCACATAATAGGCCGACTCATCCTTCACGTTCATGGATATGAAGTCATCTTGGCTTTTGATATGCTTGGCCGCCGAGGGCACCTCGGTCGGCGCGATGGGTTTCTTCTTCGCCAGCGCAGACTGCGCGCCGGTCAAGGCTTTCACCGCATCGTTGACCTGCTGCTGCGTGGCGTCTTCGTTGTCGATCACCTGCTTGGCGGCGGAAAGCGCAGCAGCGAACGCCTGCCAGCCATCCGCCTCGTAGTCGGACTCGGACAGCTGCTCGGCGGCGGCTACGGCCGCATCGAGCGCGCTTTTGTCCACGACCACCGGCGCGCTCGCCTCCCGCAGCTGCGGGAATGCGCCGTTCGATGCCCACACATAGCCGGCGTCGGGCGCGTCGACGGAAAGAACCTCAAGCGAGGAAGCGCTCGAAAGATCGGCAACCGAGACCTCCCTGCAGTTCTCGTTGACAAGAGAGCCATATCCCATCGACACGGCGCTATCGCCGGCGGTGAACAGACAGTTGCGCACCGCGCCGGTGCTGCCAGTGCCCACCAGGCCGCCCGACATCATCGAATCGATCGAGCCCGCGAAATAGCAGTTCGACACAGTGCCGCCCGCCAACTCCCCGACCAGGCCGCCCACCTCGCCCATCCATCCGGACAGCTTCAGGCTTGCCGTCGACCAGCACATGCGCACGGTTCCGCTCAGCGTTACGGCGATACTGCCCAGGTTGTCCGAGCTTTCGATGACGCCCGAGGACGTCACCCCCAGGTTCTGCACCGTGCCGCTCACGCTTTGCGCCAGGGGCTTGCCCGCCAGCGTGATCGTGTGCCCGCAGCCGTCCAGCACGCCGGCGACCTCAGAAAGCTGCTGACCATCGGCAAGCGCGATATCGGCCGTCAGCTGGTACGTTTCACCTGCGGAAATGGAATCCGGCAGATCAGATGCCGCGGCAACCGCGTGCACCGTTCCTTCGGCGGCGTACGTCGCCGGGGCGTCCGACCCAGTGTTCGCGGCGAACGCTGGCGTCCCCATGAGCGACAGCGCCAGAACGCCCGCCATGGTCGCGCGCAGCAGGCGTCCGCCCGCACGCGGCGTTTCGTTTCGTTTCGGCATTTCATCCCTTTCGTTTCCCCGCCGGACCGCGCCGGCGTCTCTCGCCAAGATGAACGCGGGAAACCGGGACGAAGCGCAAAAGACGAAGGCCGCCGGCAACACGTTCGCCGACAAGCAGCCAAGACGCACGAGACCAAGACGCCGGCGTCATCCCGGAGCCTTTGCCCAAACGCGCAAAAAAGCCGTCCCGCGCAGGCGGAACGGCAAATCAGGCAGCAAGCGGCAACGCGCCTTCGGCACGCACCCCATCACGTATCGCCTGCCGGAGCACAGCAGCACGGCGATTCGCCCCTGTTTGCCACAGGAAGGATGCAGGCAAGCCTTCTGGCTGATCGTCCGCCAAGCGAACGAAACACAGTAACCGCCTTGCCCGGGACTTTCACCCGATTCCCTTGCATTTGCGCGCGTGCGCACCGCACCCTGATCATCTATATAACTGAAGCGGAATTCTATGAATTGCAATGTCCCGCGTCAAGACGCTGTTCACCGTGCACAACAAGTTTCCCGAACAGGTGCGATGAAACCGCCGCACCTCCCGCGCCCGTCTGCAACGTGACTGATGGGGAATTGCAAGACGAGCGGTGGATGGCGCCGATGCGATTGCGCAAGCGTCAACCACCGCCATCGCCGCATGGCCCCACGCACATAAGGCGCTTACCCCACCCCCGAAAACAGCAGCGGCGCCGAACGACCCGTGGCCGTTCGGCGCCGCTAGGCTTCGTTATTCGATTTACCCACAGCGATCGGGCGTGCGTTGCCTATTCCTTGACGCCGTACTGCTCGTAGTACTCGTCGATGGCGGCCTTGATGTCGTCGTTGATGACGACCTCGCCCTCGACCTCCTTGTTGTACAGGCACTCGACGACCTCGGCCATGCTGACGATGGACGCCACGGGGAAGCCGTACTTCTCCTGCACCTCTTTCTGAGCGGTGACCACGCCGCCCTTGCCGACCTCCATACGGTTCAGGCTGACGATCAGGCCCTTTACCTCCACGTCGGCAGCGCCCTTGAGGATGGGATACGTCTCGTCGATGGACTTGCCGGAGGTGGTGACGTCCTCGACCATGATGACGCGATCGCCGTCGTGCAGGTCGGCGCCCAGCAGGTTGCCCTTGTCGGCACCGTGGTCCTTGACCTCCTTGCGGTTGCAGCAGTAGCGCACTTCCTTGCCGTAGAGCTCCTGCAGCGCGATGGCGGTGACCACGGCCAGCGGGATGCCCTTGTAGGCCGGGCCGAACACCACGTCGAAGTCCAGGCCGAAGTTATCATGGATGGCCTGGGCGTAGTACTTGCCCAGGCGATGCAGCTGCTCTCCCGTGACGTACGCGCCGGCGTTCATAAAGAACGGGGACTGGCGGCCGCTCTTCAGCGTGAAGCTGCCAAACTTCAAAACATGGCTCTCCACCATGAAGTGGATGAACTCTTCCTTATACTGCTCCATGAAATCCCCTTTCGTAAAGAAACGGGGCGGGGAAACGATCCCTTTGCCCCGTTCAACCGGCTTCCCTATAAAGTAGCAAATTCTCTTTGATTACGCCAACCGTCGACTCACGGGCCGGCGGTCGGCAAGGGCGCTTCCGACGCCCAAGACCGTCCCGGGCCACACGGGGTAGCAACCTTCAGGCCGCGCCTGCGCAAGCGAAAGACGAAACGAGGCGCCGGAAGCCGCCGATCGCAAACGGACCCGACCGCCGATGAGCGGCCGGGACCGCGCTAGTCCTCTACGCGGATGACGCTGGGCTCGGCGCGCAGGACGTCCTCAAGCCCGCCGATCTCCTCGAGCACGCGGCGCACGCTCGCCTCGCTGGCGGTGTGCGTGACATAGCTGAGGTTCACCGTCTCATGCTGGGCGCTGCCGCGCTGCACCACGCTGCGCACGCTGACGCCGTGCTTGGCGAACACGCCGGCCATAGCCGCCAGAACGCCGGAGCGGTCGGCAACGGAGAAGCGGATGTAGTACTTGGTGCTGAGCTTCTCCATGGGAACGATGGGCAGGTTGTCGGTGCAGGTGCAGCCGACAACCGGCGGGATGCCGAGCGTCATATGGCGCGCAACCTCCAGCACGTCGCCCATGACCGCCGCAGCGGCAGGGCCAGCGCCGGCGCCCTCGCCGAAGAACATGGTCTCGCCCACGGCGTCGCCCGTGACGTAGATTGCGTTGAACACGCCGTTGACCTGGGCCATCTGATGCGCCTTCGGCAGCATGGTGGGATGCACGCGCACATCGATGCCCTCGCGCGTGCGATGCGCAAGCGCCAGCAGCTTGATGACGTAGCCCATGTCGTCGGCGGTGTCCATGTCGAGCTGCGTGATGTTGCGGATACCCTCGGTGTAGACGTCGTTGAGCTTCACACGGCTGTTGAAGGCGATGGACGCCAGGATGGCGATCTTCGCGGCGGCGTCGAAGCCGTCCACGTCGGCGGTGGGATCGGCCTCGGCGAAGCCCTTCGCCTGGGCCTCGGCCAGCGCATCCTCGTAGGACAGGCCGTCGTCGACCATGCGCGTGAGCATGTAGTTGGTGGTGCCGTTCACGATGCCCATGACGGAGGTGATCTCGTTGCTGATGAGGGAATGCTTCAGCGGTTGGATGATGGGGATGCCGCCGCCGACGCTGGCCTCGAAGCCCACTTCCAGGTTCTTCTCTCGGGCAAGGTCCATGACCTCGTCGCCGAAGGTGGCCATGAGCGCCTTGTTGGCGGTGACCACGTTCTTGCCCGCGCGCAGGGCGCCGAGCACCACGTCGCGCGCAGCGGTGGTGCCGCCGATCAGCTCGATGACGATATCGATCTCGGGGTCGTTGATGATGTCGTTGAAGTCCTCGGTGAACAGGTGCAGCACGCCGCGCGCCTCTGCCTGCTCGGGATTGCGCGAGCACACGCGCACCACTTCCATGTCGACGCCCAGGTGGCGCTTGAAATCCTCGCGATGGTTGCGCAGGATGTCCAAGCAGCCGCCGCCGACGGTGCCCGTTCCCACGAGTCCAAGTTTAATGGTCATGTCTCCCCCTTCGAAAGGTTGAAAAGCTGCGCCCGAAGCACCGGGCGGGTTTGGGATGGCTCTGTTACGGATCAGAGGATACCGCAGGAACGCCGGCGTCGCGCGCCGATGCTGCCCACAGGCCCCTTGGAGCCGGCGAGACGACCGCTGATCACGCAAAACCCGCGAAAGCGCGGAATATGCGGCGGGCGGTCGGGCTTGCGGCTGCCGGGTGTGCCCCAGCGCCGCACAAGCCCGGCCGCCCGGAAGCGACTAGATGTCGCGATGATACAGGTCGGCGTAGGTCTCGCGGCGGGTGACCACGCGGGCCTGACCGTCCTTCACGAACACGATGCCGGGACGCGGCTGGCCGTTGTAGTTGCTGGCCATGGTGTAGCAGTACGCGCCGGTGCCGAACACCGCGATGACGTCGCCCAGGTCGGGCGTCTGCAGCGGCATGTCGATGACTACCGCGTCGCCGCTTTCGCAGTGCTTGCCGCACAGCGTGACGATCTCGGTGCGGGGCTGGCCGGCCTTGTTGGCGATAGTGGGCTCGTAATCGGCGTGGTAGAGCGCCGTGCGAATGTTGTCGGACATGCCGCCGTCGATGGCCACGTACTTGCGGATGCCGGGCAGCGTCTTCAGGATGCCGACGGTATACAGCGTGAGGCCCGGGGTTGCCACCAGGCTGCGGCCGGGCTCGACGGCCAGACGCGGCAGCTTCACGCCCAGGCGCTCGCAGTTCTCGCGGACCGCATTGACGGTGCACTCGGCGAACTCGTCGATGGTGGAGGGCTTGTCATCGGCCTTGTAGGCGATGCCCAGGCCGCCGCCCATGTCGAGCTCCTCGACCTCGTAGCCGTAGGTTTCCTTCACGCGGGCGATGAACTCGACCATGACCTGCGCGGCTTCAGCGAACGAATGCAGCGCGAAGATCTGCGAGCCGATGTGGCAGTGGAGGCCCGCCAGGCGCACGTTCGGGGTCTCGAGCGCATCCTTGACGCACTTGAAGGCGAAGTCGTCGAGCATGGTGAAGCCGAACTTGCTGTCCTCGCAGCCCGTGCGGATGTACTCGTGCGTGTCGGCCTCGACGCCGGGGGTGACGCGCATATAGATGTCCTGCGTGACGCCCAGCTCGCCGGCGATCTTGCTGATGCGGCCCAGCTCGATGCGGCTGTCCACCACGATGCGGCCCACGCCCGCCGAAATGGCCTCGCGAAGCTCCTGCGGCGTCTTGTTGTTGCCGTGCACGAACACGCGCTCCATGGGGAAGCCCGCCTGCTGCGCGCACCACAGCTCGCCGCCGCCGGACACGTCGAGGCACAAGCCCTCCTGCGCGACGATGCGCGCGGTTTCCTTATTTAGGAACGCCTTGGAGGCGAAGATGACTTCGGAGTTCTCATAGCGGCTGCGGAACGCCTTGAGGTAGGTTTCCATGCGGTTGCGCATGTCGGCCTCGTCCATGACGTAGAGCGCGGTGCCTTCCTTATGGGCAAGCTCCACCATATCGACGCCGCCGACGAACAGGTGGTCGTCGCACACCTCGGCGGTCATGGGCAGCACGGCGCCCAATTCCATGGTAGTGCGGTTATCAGGTTGCTTGGTGTGATCCGATGGTGCCAAAGACATAGGCGCGCTCGCTTTCTCGCAGTTCCCGGTGTCAAGTTGCAATTGGCAAACTGACGCTGTTCTCAATCCGTTCCATAGTATCAGGCTCGATCGCGCGCCACTGTGTCAACCTGGTAAATTCAAGTGCAAATAGCAACGGCTCGGCAACCCCTGTCGAGCCGTTCCCTGATATGAAAAAGCCCCCGCTTTCGCGAGGGCTTTGCATATGAAGTTATGTTTGCCACGCAGGTGTATTTACTTATGGGAGACCAGGTAGGTCAAGCCAGCGGCGATGGCGAACAGCACCACGAATTCGCCCAGGAGCGGTGCCACGGTGCTACCGAACCATGCAAGGCTGATGGCCGGAGTCTGAGCTGCCACCAGGGTGAAACCCGTCAGCGACGCAGTGGCCGAAGATGCGATGGCGCACACTGCGATAGCGATTGCCAACAGGGCGACGAACCCGACGAGCATGGTAATCGGGGTATGGTTTCCTTGGATCTGTTTCACGTTCGTTGCTGCGTTCATTTTAACCCGTCATCCTTTCTCGCTCGCCTGAATCCGTTTCAGGCTTCGGTCTACTTCACCGTTTGGCAACGTTGGAAACCTGTTCCTTGACAACTTCGTTGCGTTCGGTGCGATTGCCAATCTATCAGGGCTGCGCTAGAAGTGAAGATGTCCGTCGATTTCTTCACTATTCGGACACTTTTCGCCAACATTTTGTGCACCTGCACAAAAGTATGGTCAATAGAAATCCTCTTAACCGATAGGCTATGTGAATATATGTTTCACCAGGTTATCAGTAGGAAATCGATTTTTGCCCCGGCGAATCGGCCACTAAAACACTGGCCGATCAATCTACATCTCATAAGAAAATTGTTCAAGGGTATCTTTTTACTTTTACGTTTTAAAGAGCTTTTTGCAGTGTTCACAGAAGCCCCACCTGACCTTTACGCATGCGGTACAATTTGAGCCGCGAAAACATGCCATCGCAGCGAATCCCGCCCGAATGGCACAGCGACATCCGTCAACGTCACGCAAGGAGGCCAAAAATGGCGAAACCCGAACCGTCCATGGATGAATGGCTCAAGGAAGCGAAGCAGGACCCGAAGGCCGCGCAGTGCGGCATGTTCCTCACGCACAACGGCGTGGCGCGCATCACGCCCAAGGCGCAGGTGCGCGAGGGCGTCGAGGGGCTTGGCGATGTGGCGCAGGTCGACTTCAGCTACGACGCCGAAGGCCTTGAGCAGGCCGTCAAGGAGGCGCTCACGTGGCCGGGCGTCTATTATGTGCGCGTATGGCTCAACGAGGGAGTGCTGAACGTGGGTGATTCGCTCATGTACGTGCTCATCGGCGCCGACATCCGCCCGCGCTGCATCGACGCGCTGCAGCAGCTGGTCGGCAAGATCAAGAACGAGCTAGTGGTGGAGAAGGAGATCTACGCGTAGGCGAGACATCCGGGTATAAAAGAGAAGCCCGCCGGCACAAGCCGACGGGCTTCTCTCGTTATCAGGATGTTAAAGAAACGCCGCGCGTAGCGCTTGCTGCGCCTCTTTGCCACGACGGCGATTCCCAGTGCGGAAGCACCCAGAGCCAAGGCCGCAAGGGCGCTCGGGCGCAGACCGTCCTTGTTAGAGGAATCCTTCCAAGCGATTGTAGCGCTGACGTCGGTATAAGCGGGGACGATGGTGAGCGTGACAGGGACGATGCGGATGTAGTTAAAGCCGCAGATGTCGTCACCAACTACCATCTTGTAGATGTAGCCATCGCCCAGAGCGACATCGCCAAGGCCCGTGCGGCCTACATGCTATCGACTCATTCTGAATATGCCGCGCAAAAACGAAGCCCCCACCCCTAAACTTCGCTTGAAGCTAGGAGCGGGAGGCCTTTCGTTGACCCGGACGCCTTACGGCTTGCCAGCATGCAGGTTGCGCGATTGGCGAAACCTGCGGCTGGTCGGTACGCAAATCCGGCAATCCGCAAAAGACCCCGCCAGTAAAACAGCCATCGGGACCTGCAACCCAAAACGCCCTGCCGGCAAAAGCCGACAGGGCGCTATCGATCCTCAAACGCTGCGCCGGCCGAACGACCGACGCATTCGCGTTCTAGTCCGTGAAGTACTTCACGCCGCTTTCGAACAGGGGCATGAACTTGTTGCCCGGGACGTTCTTGTACAGACCGTCGCCGCGGCGCTCCACATGGCCCATCTTGCCGAGCACGCGGCCGTCGGGGCTGGTGATGCCCTCGATGGCCATGACGGAGCCGTTGGGGTTGACGTCCCAATCCATGCTGGGCTGGCCGGCCTCGTCGACGTACTGCGTGGCGATGCGGCCCGTGACCTCGAGCTGGTGCTGCAGCTCGGGGCTGCACACGAAGCGGCCCTCGCCGTGGCTGATGGCCACGGTGTGGATGTCGCCGGGCTCGCACTGGGACAGCCAGGGGCTCAGGTTGCTGGCCACGCGCGTGCGCACCAGGCGGCTCTGATGGCGGCCGATGGTGTTGAACGTGAGCGTGGGGCACTCGTCGTCCATAGGGCGGATGTCGCCGTACGGCACCAGGCCCAGCTTCACGAGCGCCTGGAAGCCGTTGCAAATGCCCAGCATCAGACCATCGCGGTTGAACAGCAGGTCGCGCACGGCCTCGGTGACCTCGGGGGCGCGGAAGAAGGCCGTGATGAACTTCGCCGAACCGTCAGGCTCGTCACCGCCGGAGAAACCGCCGGGCAGCATGATGATCTGGCTGTTCTTGATGGCCTCCACCAACGCCTTCGTGCTCTCGGCGACGGCCGAGGGCGTGAGGTTGTTGATGACCAGCGTGTCGGCCACGGCGCCCGCCTGCTCGAATGCGCGAGCGGAATCGTACTCGCAGTTCGTGCCCGGGAACACGGGGATGATCACGCGCGGGCGCGCGATGGTGCCGTTATAGGTGAGCGGCAGGCGGTTGTCCACCGTCACCTGCTTCACGGCCTCGCCCTCCTGGCGGTACGGGTACACGCTCTCGATGGCGCCTTCCCATGCCTCCTGCAGCGCGGCCATGTCGAGCTCCTCGCCCGCGGCGATGAAGCGATAGTCCTCAGTGGTGGTGCCCAGCACGACCACGTCCAGGTTATCGGTTGCGGCGGGCAGCTGCGCGTCGTCGGCCAGTTCCACCAGGAAGCTGCCGTACGCAGGCGCGAACAGCGCATCGGCGTCGACGTCGTCGAGCTTCACGCCCAGGCCGTTGCCCACGCACATCTTGAACAGCGACTCGGCCATGCAGCCATAACCCGGCGTGCAGACCGCCAGCGCGGCACCGTTGCCGATCAGCTCCTGCACGGCGTCCATGGCCGCCAGCGCATCCTCGGACGCGGGCGCGATGCCCTCGGCGTCGTAGCAGCGCGGGGCGACCAACGCCACGCGATGGCCGGCGCCCTTGAATTCGGGAGACGTCACGCGGCCGACCTTGCCCACCGCCGTGGCGAAGGACACGAGCGTGGGCGGCACGTCGAGCTGCTCGAAGCTGCCGGACATGGAGTCCTTGCCGCCGATGGATCCGATGCCCAGGTCGACCTGCGCCATGAGCGCACCCAGGACGGCAGCCGTGGGCTTGCCCCAGCGCTTCGCGTCGCCGCGCAGGCTTTCGAAGTACTCCTGGAACGTCAGGTACATATCCTGGCGCTTGAAGCCGGCCGCCACCAGGCGAGCGACCGATTCGACCACGGCCACGTAGGAGCCGGTGAACTGGTCGGCCTCGGTGAGGTAAGGGTTGAAGCCCCAGGCCATGCCGCTGCACGTGGTGGTCTCGCCGCCCACGGGCAGCTTGGCGACCATGGCCTGCGCCGGCGTCAGCTGGTTCTTGCCGCCGAAGGGCATGAGCACCGTGGCCGCGCCGATGGTGGAGTCGAAGCGCTCGGACAGGCCCTTGTTCGAGCATACGTTCAGGTCAGTGACCAGGGCATTCATGCGCTGAGCAAGGGTTTCGCCTTCCCATGTGCGCTCGTAGGCGCCCGCCTGGCCCACATGAACGGCCTGCTGCTTCGGCGCGCCGTTGCTTGCCAGGAACTCGCGGCTGAGATCGATGATGGCCTCGTCGTTCCACATGACGCGCACACGCGCATCGTCGGTGACCTCGGCGACCACGGTGGCCTCGAGGTTCTCCTCGCGCGCGTAACGCAGGAACTCGTCGACGTCGGAGGCGGCGATGGCGCAGGCCATGCGCTCCTGCGACTCGGAGATGGCCAGCTCGGTGCCGTCCAGGCCCTCGTACTTCTTCGGCACCTTGTTCAGGTTGATGCGCAGGCCGTCGGCCAGCTCGCCGATGGCAACGGACACGCCGCCCGCGCCGAAGTCGTTGCAGCGCTTGATGAGGCGCGTGGCCTCGCCGCGGCGGAACAGGCGCTGGATCTTGCGCTCCTCGGGCGGGTTGCCCTTCTGCACCTCGGCGCCGCAATGCTCCAGCGACTCCAGGTTGTGCTCCTTGGAGCTGCCCGTGGCGCCGCCGATGCCGTCACGGCCGGTGCGACCGCCCAGCAGCACCACCACGTCGCCCGCCTCGGGCGTTTCGCGACGCACATGGTCGGCAGGCGTTGCAGCCACAACGGCGCCGATCTCCATGCGCTTGGCCACGTAACCGGGGTGATACAGCTCGTTGACCTGGCCGGTTGCCAGGCCGATCTGGTTGCCGTAGCTGGAATAGCCGGCAGCGGCCGTGGTGACCAGCTTGCGCTGCGGCAGCTTGCCGGGCAGCGTCTCGGACACGGGCGCCAGCGGGTTGGCTGCACCGGTGACGCGCATGGCCTGGTACACGTAGCTGCGGCCCGACAAGGGGTCGCGGATGGCGCCGCCCAGGCACGTTGCCGCGCCGCCGAACGGCTCGATCTCCGTGGGATGGTTATGCGTTTCGTTCTTGAACAGGTACAGCCAGTCCTGCTCCTCGCCGTCGACGTCGACCTTGCACTTCACCGTGCACGCGTTGATCTCCTCGGACTCGTCCAGGCCCGTGAGCACGCCCTTGGACTTGAGCCACTTCGCGCCGATGGTGCCCATGTCCATAAGGCAGACGGGCTTGGCCTGGCGACCAAGCTCGTTGCGCATGTCCATATACTGGTCGAAGGCGGCCTGCACGCGCGGGTCATCGATGGCCACGTCGGTCATCTCGGTGCCGAACGTGGTGTGACGGCAGTGATCGGACCAGTAGGTGTCAATCATCTTAATCTCGGTAATGGTGGGGCAACGGCCTTCGCTCTGGAAGTACTGCTGGCAAAACGCCAAGTCGGCCTCGTCCATGGCCAGCTCGCGGTCGGCGATGAACTGCGCCAGGCCCGCGGCGTCAAGGTCGAGGAAGCCCTCGAGCACCTCGACCGGCTCGGGCTGGGGCTGT
This sequence comes from Eggerthella sp. AM16-19, assembly GCF_003474385.1. NCBI lineage: Bacteria > Bacillati > Actinomycetota > Coriobacteriia > Eggerthellales > Eggerthellaceae > Eggerthella > Eggerthella sp. AM16-19. The sequence continues at coordinate 5,281 of NZ_QUCY01000025.1, read as the reverse complement.
GCCATGGCAAGCGTGTCGCGCTGCTCAAGCGAAGCCTCGCGCGCCTCGATGGGGTTGATGACGTAATGCTTGATGGCCTGGACGTCCTGGTCGGACAGCGGGCCGGACAGCAGGTACACCTTCGCGCTGCGGACCTCGGGGCGCTCGCCCTGGCTGATCAGCTGGATGCACTCGCTTGCCGAGGCCGCGCGCTGGTCGAACTGGCCGGGCAGGAACTCCACGGCGAACACCTGCGCGCCATCGGCCTGGGGCAGCTCGGCCGAGGCGACATCGACCTGGGGCTCGCTGAACACGGTGGGCACGCACTGATCGAACAGCTCCTGCGAGATGCCCTCCACGTCGTAGCGGTTCACCAGGCGCAAACCCTCGAGCGAGGTGATGCCCAGGATGCTGCGCAGCTCGTGCGCCAGCTGCTGGGCCTCAACGTCGAAGCCGGGCTTCTTCTCCACATAGATGCGGGAAACCATGGACGTCCTTCCTAGTCGTATGTGCGGATGGCGCGCCATCCGCGATCGGGCGGGGCAAGGGCGACGGCCCTGCCCCGCTTCCTTCCTAAAATGCAAGCGGGCGCCGCGCGGGCACCCGTTTGTTCTCCGTCTTGCTGGGCCGAGACGGGCTGACGGCCTGCTTGGCCGTGCCTACTCGTCCTTCTTCTTTTTGCCGAAGCCGAACAGGCCCTTCTTCTTGGGCTCGGGCTCGGCGGGCTGCTCGGCCGCCTGCTTTTCGGCGGCACGCTGCTGCGCCTTGGCCTTCTTCTCGGCGGCGCGCATCTCCTTGGTGGGGTGATTGAGCACCTCGTCGGCGTACTTCTGGCGCGCCTTGCGGCATTTGCCCATGTCGATGTACAGGGCGGCGATGATGAACACGTAGGCCAGCGCCAAAGTGACGTACATGATGGGCGCGGGCATGCCGAGGTTGTTGCCGGCGAAGCTGACCACGGTGAGGATGATGGCCAGGATCAGGCACACCCACCAGATCTTGCGCAGACGCTTGTACTCCGCGGTGGGCGGGTTGTAGAACTGGCGATCGCGCTCGGCGTCCTTGGCGCGCTGCTGCTTGCGCTCAGCCTTCTTCTGCTGAGGCGTCTTCTTGGTGGACTCGATGCGCACCGAGGATGCGGCCTTCGAGACCGGCTTCGCGGAAGCGGCCGATTTGCGCGTGGCGCCCTTGCGGTCCTCGGATTGGTAGCGCTCGTTCATGGGGTTGCGTTGTGTCATTCTCACTCCTTCGCCCGCCTGCCGGCAGGCGAACCTTCTTCTGCTGCGGTCGCGTGCGGCGCCCCGCATCTCCTCCGGCACGCGAGTCGGCTTGACGCCGGCGCTTGCCTGGGGTCGATCCGGGACGCCGCATGCGTCCTTGCGAACCTGTACTGCTTATGCGGCCCTGCCGGGCCTGGGGCTAGAACTCGAATTTCTTGCCGGAGATCTTCTCGTACGCCGCGATGTACTTCTGGCTGGTGCGCTCGATGACCTCCTGGGGCAGATGCGGCGGGTTGCCCTGACGGTCCCAGTTGGCGTTGAGCCAGTCGCGCACGTACTGCTTGTCGAAGCTGGCCTGGTCGCGACCCGGCTCGTAGGCGTCGCCCGGCCAGAAGCGGCTGGAGTCGGGCGTGAGCACCTCGTCGGCCAGGATGATCTGGCCGTCGATAACGCCGAACTCGAACTTCGTGTCGGCGATGATGATGCCGTTCTCGGCGGCATGGTCGCGAGCGACGGAGTACACCTTGATGGCCAGGTCGCGCAGCTGCGTGGCGGCATCCTCGCCGAGAATCTCCGCGCAGCGCTCGAAGCTGATGTTCTCATCATGGTCGCCGATCTCGGCCTTCGTGGAGGGCGTGAAGATGGGCTCGGGAAGCTTGGAGGAGTTCACCAGGCCCTCGGGCAGTTGGATGCCGCACACGGTGCCCTGCTTCTGGTACTCCTTCAGGCCGCTGCCGGCAAGATAGCCGCGCACGATGCACTCGACGGGGAACATCTCGGCCTTCTTCACCAGCATGAAGCGGCCGCGCAGGTAGTCGGCGTAGGGCTTGAACTGCTCGGGCAGGTCGGCCACGTCGGCGCTGATCAGGTGGTTGCCAATGACGTCCTTGAGCTGCTCGAGCCAGAACAGCGAGATCTGCGTGAGCACCGCGCCCTTGTGCGGGATCTCGTCCTCCAGGATGTAATCGAACGCCGAGATGCGGTCGGTGGCCACCATCAGCAGCTTGTCGCCCAGGTCGTAGATGTCGCGCACCTTGCCCTGTGCGTCCGGCTTGATATCGATTCCGCTCATGCCTGCTTATCCTTTCCCCATGAGAGTTGCGCCGGGCGCGGGCGGCGCCCAGCCGGCATTTGCGCGCCGTTTGCGGCGTGACTGTATTGTTGCCATTATCGTCTATTTTCCGTCGTCGTGCGACCGCCCGAACGGTATCCCCGTTTTCTGCGCATGTTGCTGCGCGCGTTGCTGCTCCTTCTGCTGCCGCTGCGCCTCGCGCTGCTGCTGGCGCTGTTGCAGCTGCTGCTCGCGCTGCTGCTGTTGCTGTTGGCGCTGCTGCTGGCGCTGCTCGCGCTGCTCGTCGCCCTCGTAGTACAGCGGCAGGTTGATGGTGAAGCAGGCGCCCACGCCCTTCTCGCCCTCGACGTCCACGTAGCCGTTGTGGCGGTCGACGATCTCCTTCACCACGGAAAGGCCGATGCCCAGGCCGCCGCTCTCGCGCGTGCGGCCGGCGTCCGCGCGCCAGAAGCGGGAGAACACCATCTTCGCCTCGTCGGGCGAAAGGCCGATGCCCGTGTCGCGCACGGCGATGGCGCACATGCCCTCGTGGCTGGAAACGCTAACGGTGATGGTGCCGCCCTCGGGCGTATAGCGCACTGCATTGGAGATGAGGTTGGCCGTGGCCTGGCGGATCATGTCCGCATCGCCGCGCACGCGCACGCCGCGCTCCACCTCGTAGATGAGCTTGAGGCCCGAGTCGGACACATAGGCCTCGTGCGTGGCGATGATGCCGCTGATGAGGTCGCCCACCTCGAGCACTTCCTTCTTCATGGGCGTGCTGCGGTTTTCCAAGCGCGAAAGCTTCAGGATGGCGTCGACCAGGCGGCTTAGGCGTTTGACCTCGCCGTTCACCGTCTCAAGGCGCTCCTCGTCGGCATCGAACACGCCGTCGACCATGGCCTCGACCGTTGCCTGGATGGCCATGAGCGGCGTGCGCAGCTCGTGCGCGACGTCGGTGGTCAGGCGGCGTTCGAGCTTGCGGTCGCGCTCGATGGAGTCGGCCATCTCGTCGAAGGTCATGCCCAGGCGCGCGATCTCGTCCTCGCCGCGGATGCCCGTGCGCGCCGACAGGTCGCCTTCCTTGATGGCGCGGGCAGTCTGCGCCATGGTGTTGACGGGACGCACCAGCGTGCGCGCGAACAGGAAGCCGATGCACGACGCCAGCACGATGGCCAGCACCGTTGCGAACACCATGGCCTGATAAGAGTTGTTGGAGAACTGCTCATCGGCCTGCGTGAGCAGGGTTTCGCTTCCGTACACCCAGATGCGCACGGACCCCACGGCCGCGCCGCCGTACTCGATGGGCGCGCTGGCGAACTGCTGGCTGGCGCTGACCGGCGGCGCCAGGGTGCGCCCGCTGTCCGAGCTCGGCGACATGCCCGCGCCCGATTCGCTTCGGGACGTGCCCGTGCCGTCGGCGATGGTGACGGCCGAGGAATCGTACACGGCCTTGCCCGTGGTGTTGTCGATGACGGCCACGCCCACGCCGCTGTTCAGGCTTTCGGCGTACTTCGCCACGGCCTCGACCTGCGGGTCGTGCAGGGTGTGGGAGGTGCTGTACACCTCCTCGATGCGCGTTGCCGTGCTTTCGGCGAGCGACTCCATGTTCTCCTGCGTGTAGGTATGGAAGTGCTGCTGCCAGACGAACGACAGCACGCCGATGGCCACCATGGCGGTCATGGCGGCGATCAGGGCGAACGCCATGGTCATGCGCGTGGTGTACGTCAGGCTGTTCCACCAGTTCACCACGCCCTGGTACGGCTTGCGCCTTTTCTTTTCCTCGGAGGGACGCTCAACCACGACCGGCCCCGTGGTGGCGGAGCCGGTCGAAGGAGCGTCTTGCGTTGTGTTGGTATCGGTATCCACGTGGGCTCGCGGCCTTTCTTCTGGGAAGGGAGGCGCGGCCGAGCGCTGGCGGCCGCGCGGCGGCTAGCTTACTGACCCTGCTTGGTGGGGTCTTCGAAGCGGTAGCCCACGCCGTGCACGGTGTGCAGCCACTTGGGGTTGCGCGGGTTGTCGCCGATCTTGGCGCGCAGGTTCTTCACATGGGAGTCGATGGTGCGCTCGTAGCCCTCGAAGTCGTAGCCGAGCACCTTCTCGACCAGCTCCATACGGGAGTACACGCGGCCCGGGTAACGGGACAGCGTGGTGAGCAGCTTGAACTCGCTGGCCGTGAGGTCGATTTCCTTGCCGGAGACCATGACCTTGTGGCCGGACACGTCGATGGTGAGCTCGCCGAACTCGAGCACCTCGCGCTGAGGCTCGGAATCGGCGTGCACGCGGCGCAGCAGCGCGCGGGCGCGGGCGACCAGCTCGCGCGGGCTGAACGGCTTGACCAGGTAGTCGTCGGCGCCCAGCTCCAGGCCGATGATGCGATCCTCGACCTCGCCCTTGGCGGTGAGCATGATGATGGGCACGTCGGAGTTGTCGCGGATGGCGCGGCAGACGCGCTCGCCGGGAACGCGCGGGAGCATGAGGTCGAGGATGACCAGGTCGAAGTGGTGCTTGGAGAATTCCTCCAACGCCTCCTGGCCGTCGCCGACGGCGGTTACCCAATAGTTCTCGCGCTCAAGATATGCGGTTACGGCATCGCGGATGGCCTTCTCGTCCTCCACCAGCAGGATGCGCCTGGTTTCGTTGCTCATGGTTCACTCCTTAGGAAGCTGCTTTCCATGCTTTGTCACCTCGCACGCACGTCCCCTTTGCGCGGCCGTGCGGGTGAAGGGTGTTTGGGTTTATTGTAACAAGTCAAGTCAAACACCCTCGCGCCTGTAGGCGAAATGACATAATTACCGCCATGGCAACCCAAAGGACACCACAGGGCGGCGCAGGCCGCCAACCCTCCCGAGCAACCCGCACGAGCAGACGAGCCGCGCAGCCGGCCCGCCCCTTGCGCGGCGCCTCCGCACGCCCGCGTACCGCCGGTCGCGGCGTTTCCGCACATGGGACGGCGAAAAGCACGGCCCCGCGCACAGCTTCCGCACCCCGGGCGGCCGGCAAGGCGGGCGCCCAGGCGGCACGCACCGCG
>NZ_QUCY01000024.1:0-39191 GCF_003474385.1 Eggerthella sp. AM16-19 | reverse complement strand
TGATTGAACGTCGCGGGCCCTTTTGCATAATGGGACAAAGGGACAGTCCCTTTGTCCCATTATGCAAGTCCTTCTACAAGCGTGATGGCGTCGGGTACGTCCAGCGCGGCGACGGGGCAGTGGCGCAGGAGCTGTTCGTCATTGGTGACGAGGCAAAGTGCCTTCGCCCGCATGGCCGCGGCGATGACGAGGTCGTCTTCGAAGTCGTTGTGCAGGGGGCGCTGCTTTCGCGCCATCCAGATGTCCGACTGGTCGCAACAGACTGCAGCGGCGATTTCGCTCAGATGATCGACTGCGGCCCATGCGGCGGCGGTCGCGGCTTGCGCGGCGCTTTGCGTGAGTTCGCCGCCATGCGTTTTCCGGTATGCAACCTTGTAGTCGTTCGCAAGAAGGAAGAACAGGTCTTTTACGCTGGTTGCCGCATATGCCAAGGTGCAGTCGTGAGCGTTGGCGCATTCGAGAAGCTTGAAGGCTGCGGTGCTTCCCGGACGGTGCCCAAGGTAGTAGTCGACCCAGACGTTGGTGTCGACGAGCAGCGTCTTGCGACTATTGGCAGGTTGCGGCATTTCGCTACTCACGTGTGCTCCAGCCCATCGTTTCGCCATACTGTTCCATCGCAGCCGCTTCTTTCAACTCGGAAAACGACAGCGACGCGTTGGGGGCGCCGGTGATTCCGCCTGCAACGTACGCGTCGCGCACGATATTCGGTCCCTGCGCGATGAGCTGGGACTTTTCTTGACGTTGGGCCCGGGCGTCCGCTTCGCGCTGCTTTTGACGATCGGGGAACAGCGCGTCGGTGATGGCTTCAGGCGTCTCGACATTGCGCCCGGCCAGTTCCCATAATGCGCGGATTGCTTGGGACGGGGAAAGCCCCGCCGCGGCAAGCCCTGCGTCGCCGCTAGCTTTGCAGCTGACGGCGATACGCGCGTTGATTTGAGCAGTAGCTGGCATGGCGTCTCCTTTCGACAATGATAGTATAGCATGCTGTACAACGATGTATAATATGCAAGCAACAATTGGTTGGGGTGGGGACTATCACTCGTGAAAGGGGCGGTTATGGACAAGCTTCCGGCTATTACTCCGGGCGAGTTGCTGAAAGAGGAGTTTTTGGAGCCGCTTGGCGTTTCTCAGTACCGGCTGGCGAAGGAGATAGGCGTGCCCGCGCAGCGCATAGGGCAAATCGTGCTGGGCAACAGACGCATCACCGCGGACACCGATTTGCGGCTTTGCCGGTTCTTCGGCTTAAGCGACGGCTCTTGGCTGCGCGCCCAAGAGGCCTACGATTTAGAAGTTGCCCGCGAGAAAATAGCCCCGTGCTGAAACGCATCAAGCCATGGAGCGGAAAAGCCGCCTGCCTGTGATGAAAAACGTTTGCAGTCGTGCAATAGATTCGATGCCGCCAAAAGTCCCTAGGAAAAATTGCAATTTCGCCAAAAAGTCGCTCGAAAAAGTTGCTCGTTGCCTGAAAAGTCCCTTGGAAAAGTTTAAAAACCCAGGTCAAAAGAGTTTGAATTCGTTTACCGTGCCTTTCGTGTATGAACGGCATAGCTGAGACCGTGCCAATCGTGTATAAAACAGGCAAGTTAGACCGTGCCAATCGTGTATGGCCCAGGTCAGAGACGTGTGCGTTTGGCGCACTTGCTGTAGTGCTGGGGGCGGCATCGGGTTCTCCGCATGGAACGAATGGGACAAAGGGATGGCCCCTTTGTCCCAGCAGCGCTGGATGGGATGGGAGTTGCGCAGGTGATTCCCCGTGTGAAACTTTTCTTGTGAAGTTGCTTGATGGTAACATAAGTCACTGACAAATTCGCCGTGTTTAACTAGACTTGTTAGCCGTGTATAAAAGCGGCTTTGACGGGGCGTTTTGTTGAAGCGCGGTGTTTGCGCGGCGTTGATGAGTGCAGCTGCTTGGGCTTGTCCGCTTTCGTTGTCTCTTGCATGGTGCCGCTTGCTTCGGCAGGCGGTGCTTGCTGGCAGCGGGTTTGCGACGGCGTTCGGCCTGGCTGTGCTATTTGCGCCGTGGCGCTTTCGCATTTCCCCCGTGAAGCCTTTCCCCTCGAAAGGCGGGTTGGATATGGCGTATCCGAACATGTCGCGCCGCGGCTTCGCGGCGCTTGCGGGTGTGGCAGCGCTGTCGGCGCTGGGACTTTCCGGATGCTCGGCGGGCGAGGGCGCGCAGGGCTCGGCGGCGGGCAGCGGCGCGGGTGCGGGCGCCGCCGGCGACGGCACCACGTTCTCCACGCGCGTCGAATCGCGCGAGCTTATGGGCAGCCCCGATGCGTGCGACGTGCGCGTGGGGCTGATCATGGGGCCGCCGTCTATGGGGCTGTCGCAGTTTATTTTGGCTGCTCAGGCGGGCAAAACGTTCAACAACTTCACGTTCGAGCCCAATGGCGTGGACTACGTGGGCCTCTCGGCGCTGTTCAACAAGGGCGACTACGACATCTGCACGCTGCCCAGCAACATCGGCCCCATCCTGTACAACAACGCCGAGCTGAAGAACCGCTACGAGGTCATCAGCGTGAACAACCTCGGCGTGCTGTACGTCATGACGAACGACGCCTCAGTCAGCACGCTCGACGACCTGCGAGGGCGCACCGTCTACAGCTACGGCGAGGGCGGTACGCCGGAGTACACCATCGAGGCTCTGCTGGCGAAAAACGGGCTGGACGGCACGTTCAACCTGGAGTTCAAGTCCAGCCCGCTTGAGGTGCTCAACATGATGCAGCAGCAGGACGGGTGCGTGGCAATCCTTCCGCAGCCGTTTGTTTCCCTGGCGAAAATCCTGGTCAACCCGCTGTACATCCCCATCGACCTGACGGTAGAGTGGGACCGCGCGTTCGCCGACACGGGCAGCCAGGCCGTCACCACCACTACCATCGTCAACCGCCAGTTTTTGGAGGAGCACGAGCAGGCTGTGGTGGAGTATCTGAACATGGCCGGCCAGTCGGTGAGCTGGACGCTTGCGAACACGGGCGACGCCGCCGCGCTGCAGGAGGAGCTGGGCACGTTCCTCAACAATTCCGTGGCGCTTGACGCCATGCCCTACATCTCCATGGTGAACCTGACGGGCGAGGATATGCGCACGGCGCTGTCGGGCTTTTTGCACGAGTTGTATCTGGCGAATCCCGATTCTATCGGCGGCAAGATGCCCGGTGAGGACTTTTATTACCTGCCGCCTGAAGGTCAGCTGGACGAGCGCTTCCTGCAGGCGGGCTTGGAGCAGGCCACGCAGCATGAAAGCAGCGCCGGCACCGGCAACGGCGGCGTGACCGCTAGCGCGGCCGACGCGCAGGCCGCCGTTGAAGCACTTGGCGGCAAGTAGCGGAAAAGGGAACCATGTTCGAAAAGTTTAAAGGCCTGGTAGGCGGCATGGGCGCGCGTGGCGCCGTCGCCACCGATGTGCCCGACGAGCTGCCTCGTATGCAGTTTGCCGCCATTGCCGCGAAGGTGGGCATGCCCGAGGAGAAGGTCGCCATGATGGCTCAGATGGTGCGCCAAAACGGCATGGCCGACTCGCAGATGGGCTTCATGATGCAAACGGCCACGGCCAAAGGCGTTACCCGCGATGAGATCATGAGCATGCTTACCAGCATGGGCGTGACGAAAAGCCAGGTGGTGCGCGTAATGTCTGCGCAAGGGCTTATGGCCGAGGACGAGGCGCTGCGCATCCTGGAAGCCGAGCGCGCCGCCGCCGAACGTCGTGCGGCCGCTGGCAAGTTCAACGCGCGCAAGCAGTTTGCTCGCAAGGTGCTCATCATCGTGTTTTGGCTGGTGGTGTGGGAGCTACTCGACCGCATCGTCGACAATCGCCTGGTGCTTGCCGGACCCATCCGCACGGCTCAGGCGCTGGCCGACCAGGTGGTCATGCCGAACTTCTGGATGATCGTCGGCGCCAGCTTCGGGCGCATCGCGCTGGGCTTTTTACTGTCGTTTGCGGTGGGCTTCCTGCTGGCGCTGGTGGCGTGCCGCGTGCGTCTGTTTCGCGACTTCATCGACCCCATCATCAGCCTGTTGCGCACCATCCCGGTGGCGTCGTTCATCATCTTGCTGCTCATATGGGTGGGCAACCAGGCGCTTACCGTGTTCCTGGCGTTTTTCATCGTGCTGCCGCTCATCTACACGAACATGGTCACGGGTTTCGAAAGCGTCGACAAACAGATGCTCGAGATGGCGCGCGTATACGGGCTGTCGAAGTGGCGCACGTTTTTGTACGTGTACCGTCCGGCGTTCATGCCGTTTCTGCTGTCCAGCACCAAGATTTCGCTGGGCATGACGTGGAAAAGCGGCATCATGGCCGAAGTCTTGGCCACGCCGAAGCCCTCCATCGGCAAGGAAATGGCTACGGCGCGCACGTTTTTGGACACGCCCGACCTGCTGGCGTGGACCGTGGTGGTGATGGTGGCGTCGGTGCTGTTCGAGAAGGCATTCATGGCGCTGCTCAAGCGCGCGAACCGTCCGCTGGGCGGCTTCATCGGGAAGCGAGGCGAGTAGCGTGGGACCGTTCGGGAAGAAGAGGGCGGCGGGCTCTGGCGTGGCCGTGGGTGAAGGCGTGCTTGCAGGCATGGTTGGCGGCGGCGATGCGAGGATGCGCGCCGCAGATGAGGTGCTGCCGGACGTTGAGTTCGATCGCGTGTGCAAGGCGTACGGTGCCAACGAGGTGCTGCGGCGCGTCACGTTCACGTTGCCGGGTGGCGGCGTGCGCTGCCTGATGGCGCCCTCGGGTAGCGGTAAAACCACGTTGTTCCGGGTGCTGTTGGGCCTCGAACACGCCGACTCCGGAGAGATTCGCGGTGTTTCCCCTGGTCGCATCAGCATGATGTTCCAGGAAGACCGCTTGTGTGAAACCTTGACGCCGGTGGAGAACGTGGCGCTGGTGCTGCCGCCCGATACAAGGCGGCCCGACGTGGCTGCGCTGCTGGCCGAGATTTTGCCGGCGGACTGCCTGAGCCAGTCGGCCATGGAGCTTTCCGGCGGTATGCGCAGGCGCGTTTCGCTGGCGCGCGCGGTGGCGTTCCCAAGCGACCTTATCGTGCTTGACGAGCCGTTTACCGGTCTGGATCAAGCAACGAAGGAGAACGTCATCGCCTTCGTGCTGCGCCATCGCGCCGGTCGTACGCTGTTGGTGGCAACACACGGCGAAGACGACGCGCGCCTGTTGGGTGCCGATCGCATCAACCTGGCCGATGTGCAAGACGGTGGTGCGGACGCTGCGGCGGGGTTTGCGTGGCTGCAGGCGGCGGTGTGACGAAAGCTAGATAAGTCGTCCGCGGCGGGCGAGCCGACGACGCGCCGGCATCGCGGGGCACTTGCGGGCGCATACCTGATGGGGCGGCAGTTTCGCGAGGCCGATCATGTTCCGAGCCGCCCAGAAACGTTATCGATCCTCTGAAAGGATTTGCATATGGACACAACCAAGACCATGCGCCAGCTGTGCGCGGACGAGCCGAAACTCGAAGCTTTCCTGCAGTCGAAGGGTTTCCCCTTCTCGCTGGACAACCCCATCGTCGACTTGGTCACGTTCGAGGACGTGTGCCAGGTGCGCAGCCTTGATCGCGACGAGTTTTTGGGCGAGTTCGAGGCATACAAGGCCGGCGCGTAGGTTTTGCGCGCGAGATAGACGAGAGCAGCTTGAAGGAGCAGAGCGTGTATTACATGGGAATCGATATCGGTGCGTCGTCGGTGAAAGTGGCGGCGGTTGACGCAGGTTGCACCGTGCTGCGCGTGATTCGGCGTGCGCACAAAGGCTCGCCGTTGCCGTGTTTGCGCGCGATGCTGGCCGAGCTGGCCGATGGGAGCGCCGACCGATCCCTGCCGCTGTCCGCTCAGGCGTGCGGCGGTGTGGTCGCTACGGGCAGCGGCGCGGACATGCTGCGTGCGCTGGTTCCGGGTTTGCGTGTGCTTGAAGAGGTTCCGGCCCTGGTCAAAGGCGTGCGTGCGCTGAATCCGCAGGCGGCGTGCATCATCGGCATGGGTGCACAGTCGGGCGTGTTCGTTACCGGCATCGCCGATGGTGTGGCTCCGGAATTCGCCATGAACGAAAGCTGCGCGGCCGGCACCGGCAGCTTCTTTGAAGATCAGATGCAGCGCCTGGGCCTGCCGCTCGAGCGCTATTCCGACTTGGTCGCCGGTGCGCGCAGCGTGCCGCGGCTGTCGGGGCGCTGCAGCGTGTTCGCCAAAACCGACATCATTCACCGTCAGCAGGAAGGCGTGCCGGTTGAGGATATCCTGCAGGGTTTGTGCCACGCCACGGTCAAGGCGTTCAAGGCCACTATCGTGCGAAACCTGCCGGTTGAAAAGCCGGTGGCGCTGGCTGGCGGCGTGCTGGAGAACGCTGGCGTGGTTCGTGCGGTGCGCGAGGTGTTTGACCTGGCGGAAGATGAATTGCTCGCGGACGAGAAGCTTGTGTGCGCGCAAGCGGTGGGCGCGGCGCTGGCAGCGGCGGAAGGCACGGGCAGGCGCGATGACGAACGCATTGCTGCGGGCGATGGCGCGGGTTTGCATGTTGCGGGTGCGGGCGCGGCAAGTGGCGCGTCCGCGGGGCTTGCGCCGCTTGACGCCTTGCGCTCTGCGCTTGAAGGAACGCAGGCGGCGCAGGCCGACGATCTGCCGCGACTGCCTCAGCTGCCGCAGGTTGATTGCACGCCGAATCGCGGTTTCGCCTTGGCCCCAAGCCCGTGGAACCCGCAAGGTTCGCCCGCCCGCGAAGGTGGCGCGATGCCGCGCTCGGCGGTGGTGGATGCGCTGGAACAAGGTGCTCCCGTGCCAGTGGCGCTGGGCGTGGACGTGGGCTCCACCAGCACAAACCTTGTGCTTGTCAGCACTGATGGCGTGCTGCTGGACGCGCAGTACCTGCGCACGCGCGGCAACCCCAAGCAGGCTGTGCGCGACGGGCTTGCCTCGTTGGCCCGTCGCGTGGGCGATCGCGCCTGTGTAGTGGCCGCGGGTGTGACGGGCAGCGGGCGCACCATGATCGGCAAGCTCATCGGAGCCGATGCCGTACGCGACGAGATCACCGCACAAGCGCGCGCTGCCGCTGCGGCTGACTCGCAAGTGGACACCGTGTTCGAAATCGGCGGGCAGGATTCTAAGTACATCAGCCTGGTTGCTGGCCAGGTGGCCGATTTCCAAATGAACAAGGTGTGCGCGGCGGGCACGGGCAGTTTCGTGGAAGAGCAAGCGGCGCGCCTGGGCATTGCGCTTCCCGATTACGGCTCGCTGGCGCTTTCGGCGGAACATCCCGTTGAACTGGGCGAACGTTGCACGGTGTTTATGGAAACCGCTATTAATGCCGCTTTGGCGAAAGGCGCGACCAAGTCCGAGGTTGCTGCCGGCCTGTGCCTGTCGGTGGTGCGCAACTACCTGCACAAAGTGGTGAACGCCAAACCAGTGGGGCAGCGCATCGTGCTGCAGGGCGGCGTTGCCTACAACCCCGCCATCGTGGCGGCCTTCCGCGCGTATGCGGGCGAGAGCCTTACGGTCAGCCCGTGGTTCGCCGTTTCGGGTGCCGTGGGTGCAGCGCTTCTGGCTGCGGAGTCCCAGGGCGTGCTAGAACCGGTGCAAAACGGTGAAAATGCTGGTGTGGCGCATGGTGCAGCCACAGTGTCGAGCTCGTGCGTTTGCCGACGGGACAATGTGCTCTCTAACTTCAAGGGCTGGGACCTTTTGGGCGTCTCGCACGAAACCCGCCGCATCGACCCGGCCGAAATCGCCGCAAACCGCGCATTCTTCCATAAAGTCGACGAGATGTTCCTCGAAGGCTACGACCCCACGCGCGACCCGGCGAAGAAAACGGTGGGTATCCCACGCTGCTTGATGTTGCACAAGCTATTTCCCATGGCTAACGCTTTCTTCAAGCAGCTCGGCTTCAACGTGGTGCTGACCGACGCATCCGATGAGGAGACGGTACGCCTTGCGCAGGCAAGCGCACAAGGCGAGACATGCTACCCCGTGAAGCTGGTGCACGGTCACATGGCGCAGCTGCTTGATATGGACGTCGATTACGTGTTCATGCCCAGCGTGCACACCATTCGCCATCTGAAGTCGACGGTGCCGCACAACTACGCGTGCACGTATATGCAGTCCATCCCGGCCATCGTGGCGTCCGAACTGGACTACGAAGGCCACGGCATCACGCTGTTGAATCCCCTGATGAACCTTGATTTCGGACAGGGTGCCATGGCAGAGGTCATGCTGCAGGTCGGAGCGCAGCTTGGCCGCACGCCGCAGGAAACGGCGCGCGCCATGCTGGCCGGCGGGTTCGCCGTCACGGAGTTCACGCGCAAAACCGAGGAGCTGGGCGATCAGCTGCTGGCCGGTCTGAAACCAGGAGAGCGCGTTATCGTGCTGATCACGCGCAACTACGGCATCGTGGATCCGGCGCTGAACATGGGTATACCCGACATGCTGCTCGATCGAGGCTGGAAAGTTATCACCGTAAGTCATCTGCATGCGCATGACCTGGGCATATCCGCGGATTATCCTGGCGTGGTGTGGCCGTTCGGCCAGCATATCCTTTCAGGCGCGAAGCTCGTTCGCCGCGACCCGCGCCTGTTCGCCGTGTACCTGACCAACCACGGTTGCGGCCCCGACACCATGATCAGCCATCTGTTCGCCGAGGAAATGGGGAGCAAGCCGTACCTGCACATCGAGATGGACGAGCATTACTCGAAGGTGGGCGTGGAAACGCGCGTGGAGGCGTTTTTGAACGCTATCGAGCATTACGAGGCGGCGGATTTGCGCGGCACGCCTACGTCGCGGCATGTGGTGAACTCGGCGTGCGAACCGCTGCGCGAAGGCGAGTTAGCGGGCTTGCCATCGTTCGGGCCGTATGGTCCGCTTGCGGCGCAGTGGTTGCGTGACCAGGGCATTCCCGTGCGCGAGCTGGTGCCCACGCCGACAACGTTGGAGCTGGGGCGCAAAGAGTGCACCAGCAAGGAATACTACTCGTTTGCCAGTTTGCTGGGCGTGAGCTTGGCAGCTGTGGGTGGAGGTGGCGATGGGGAGGCTGCTGCCGATGGTTGTACGGCCGTGCGCTCTGAGGGTCCGGCGCAAGCATACGGCGAAGGTGTTGGTGCTGTTGACGGGCCGCATGCCGAACATGATGTCGCTGCGGCTGCAGTCGCGAGTGCGGAAGGTGGTTGGCGCGTTAGCCAGTTGTTGCTGCCGTCGTCGCAGGGTGGCGAAGCCGATGGGCAGTTCGACCGCGTTATCCGTAGCGTACTGGATGCGAAGGGGCATGGCGACGTGCGTGTTGTGGCACCCGATGTGGAGCTGCTGCCGTGCAATGTGGCTGATCTCGAGGGCTTGTTCGTGCATGTGCTTGCCGGTGATGTGGTGTGGGCGGCCGCGCCTGCTGCGCGTCCCGCGCTGCAGGAAACGTTCGCAAAACCGCATCTGACCTTGGAAGACGTGTTGGCGGCGGCGAGCGCTGCCCGGGAAAGCTGGCAGGATGTGCCTGTAGCGCCTCGCAAAACCCTTGCGCTTGTGGGCGAGTGGCCGCTGGTTGTCGGCGACGAGCTCACGGGCGGTTTGTTCGCTCGCTTGGAGGGCGAAGGCTATCGTGCGATGCGCGCCCCGTTCGCCGAATACTTGCTGTTCGTCTGGGAAGACGGCTGCGACGAGGCAAGGCACGGCAAAGTGGTGGGCGGCCTCATGCCCATGTTGGGCGAAACCGGCGCACCGAGGGTGGTGGGCCTGCCGGACGTGCCGGCGTCTCAGCCTGAATCCGACCGTGATCAGACGCTCACGCTTTCGGACGTGCAGGCGCTTGCTGTCGGTTGCGAAGCAGCATGCGCTCACGCGCTCGGCGGCTGTGACGGTTCGCATGAGCACGCGGCGGCGCAGCCGCAGCTGGCAACGGAGCCGCTGGAAGTGAGCGCGGCGGTTGAGGCTGACCCGCTGTTCGGCGCGGAACAGCGCACGCTGCCGCAAGACCAGTGGCACGCGGTGCTTGAGCGGCTTGTCGGCATGATGCAGCAAGTGGCTGACGCATTGGGTGATATGTCCGCCTATGCGCCGGACCATTCGCAGCTTCGCCAGATTGCAACCGACGCGCTGGGTCAGTTTGCAGGCGCGAACGCGCGGTATCGGTACGCGAAGGCGGTGCAGGCGGGCCAGAGGGCCGACGGCGTTGTGGCGGTGGCGTCTATGTACGAGAACGCCGACATCATGCTGCGTTTGAAGAGCGCGCCTTGCCAGGCACCGCTTTTGCACTTGGCGTTCGACGGCGCGCTTGACCAAAGCGTCGAAGAGCGCCTGCGATCGTTTTTGTACTACGTGTAGCGCCGCCTGCCAATAGACGGCGCTACACGGCGCCGAGTTGCCATTTTCGCTACATGATGGCATTGACAAGCAAGATTCGCTTATATTCGCAATCAAGGCAACGCAACTCTTAAGGCCACGAACGAACGGAGGCTTTTATGCCGCTTCGCAACTTACCAACCGATGTCGCAACGTCGCTGGCTCAGATGATCGATATTCGCCCAGGTCAGGTGTCGAGCATGGCGCTTACGCGCAATGCTGGGTTCGACCTTACGCTGCTGGCGTTTGCACCGGGTGAAAGCGTGAGCGAGGAAGAATACTTCGGCGATGTGCTGTATTACCTGGTGGAGGGCGCGGCATGTGTTGTGCTGCCAGAAAGCCGCATTGTGCTTGAGGCTGGTCAGGTGTTGCGTGTCCCCGCGCATGTTGAACATGCCGTGGAAGACGCGGGCGGCGAAGGCTTCAAGCTGCTGCAGCTGAATGCGCACGAGTAAGCGTTTGCTGGAGCTGGCTCATCCTTAAGCCGGTTTATATCGGTGACCGGAAGGATAGAGATAGTGAGAAACACGGGTATCGTGGCAGGTCAACGACGTGTCACGATGACGCAGCAAGAAAGGAAATCCCCATGGCAGAACTCATTAAAAACGTGGAGCACGCAAGCATTTTCACCCTGAAGGATCTGGTTGAAATCGAACCGGGACGCGTGAACAGCCTTACGTTGTCGCAGACGCCGGGTTGCAAAATGACAGTGTTCGCCATTGACGCCGACGAGGGCATGTCAAGCCACGCGGCGTCGGGCGACGCGCTCATCACAGTGCTCGAGGGCACGGGCGAAATCACCGTTAACGACGTGCCGCACCAGCTTTCCGCAGGTCAATCTATCGTCATGACCTCGGGAAGCCCGCACAGCGTGCGCGGCGTCACCCCGTTCAAAATGCAGCTTACGGTGGTGAAGCCCGCAGAATAGCAAAAGCGGGACAGACCTGCTTGAAGTTTGGCCCGCGCTCTCGGGCTTAAGTTGGGGGCGCTCGGGATTAGGGTCGCGAGATTATTTTGGGGCGGTGCATATGGTGAGGTGAGCAGACTGTGTGTGAAGCAGTGTTCGCTAAGGGAAGTACCAACGCCGCCGAGGCGACGTAAAAAAGCCGGAAGCAGCCCAGTCGAGTACAGACTCGGCCGGGCTGCCTAATTCACTTCTTTTGATGTTCAGGAAACGGGGTCCTCTGCAGAAATGGGGGGCAGTTCAGGACGTAGCACCAAGTGTCCGGGGCTTTTTGTTTTGAGGGGGGGAGACTATGGCCTCGAAGAAGAATCACTCTTCTTGGGCGAAGGAGAAAGCGCAGTTCAACGCACAGCTGGGCGGTTTCGATGCGCTCGACGACGTGTTCGCGCGGGAAGATTCGCGCCATGCTCACCTTGCGGAGGAGCGCGACAGCGCCCAGCGATATAAGGCGTGCGAATCGAAGAATCGTTACGCTACGCTGGCAGAGGCGCAGGAAAACCTTGCCTGGTGCCAGAAGCAGGGCAAACGCGGCCTGCAGATCTACGAGTGCCCCTATTGCGGCGGCTGGCATCTAACTTCCCATCCCTGGGAGGACGCGAGGTAGCGGTTTCCCCTGTTTCGGACAGTTAATGCTACGTCCCCGAGGTGTCCGGATATATGGGCAGCAACCTTCCGTGATCCTTCGGCTTTTGCCTGCTGCGCCGTTGGTTGGGTATACTGCGGCGTGGTAAGGGAAGGGGGTGCGCGTGTTCAGCGATTTCGCTATCTGGTATTTGTTTCTCGCCGGCACGGCCGGAGGCGCGTTCCTGTGCGCCACGGTGATGGATGTCCGCGCGAACCCCGGCTGGGATGTGCGTCGCGTGCCGCTTCGCGCGCGATGCGGCATACTCGGCGCCTTCGGGCTTTTGGCGTTGGCGGCGCTCATGCTGTTCTGCGATCTGGGGAACCCCTTCGATATATGGTACCTGTTCGAGAGCCCGTTGCGCTCCATCGTGTCGATGGGCGCATGGTTGATCATGCTGGGTTTGGCGCTCTCGTTGGCGGTATCGGCAATGATCGCCGCAAAGGTGGACGTGCCGTATCTGTTCCGCTTCCTGCAGGTCGCCGGCGCCGTAGCGGCCATCGGCGTGATGGGCTACACCGGCATCCTGCTGTCTTCGATGGCCGCCGTCGAATTTTGGAACACCTGGCTTCTGGTCGCGCTGTTCGTCGTGTCCGCCGTAAGCTGCGGCTGCGCCTTTATCTCGCTCTCTGCTTTCATCCTCTCGGGATCAGCGCAAAGGTTCCCGGCGCTGAAAGGCGCTGCCCGCCTGTTGCGCGCGGCGGAGCTTGTCGTGCTGGTCGCGTTCCTTGCGTCGCGGTGGTTGGCGGGCGGCGCGGCGCAGCGGTCTTGCGAACTGCTGTTTTCGGGACAGCTTGCAGGGATCTTCTGGGGCGGGCTCGTGCTGTGCGGCTTCGTCATCCCAGTCTTCGCGGACTTGATCGCGCGCGTGGTCCCCGTGCCGGTCTTGCGGCAGATAAGCGCCGCTTCGACGTTGGCCGGCGGGCTGTGCCTGCGATATTGCGTGGTGCTCGCGGCTTCGCACGCCCCGATTTCGCTGATTGTGACATAATGATAGTTCATTAGGTAAACTATGTGCTGGCGCAAGGCGCTTCAGGTCCGCGCGAAAGCAGGAAACCGGGCATGTGACGGCTCATAAGCGCCTTAAGCGAAACGCATCGATACGGAACGGGGCGGGCCATGACGGCGATCTCCAACACAAGGCAAACCGGCGAATCCGTGCTGGTCGCCGATAAGGATCTCATCACCATCGACGAGGAGAGCGGCATCCCCATTTGGATGCAGCTGCGCAACAGGCTGGTGTACTTGGTGGTGTCGGGCACGTTCCCTCCCGGCATGAAGCTGCCGACGGTGCGCGACCTGTCCTCGTCGCTGAAGGTGAACTACAACACGGTCAGCAAGGTGTATCGCGACATCGAGAAGGACGGCTACGTCATCACGCGCCGCGGCAAGGGCACGTTCGTGGCCGAGATCAACTCGAACGGCTACGAGGCGCAAGACGCGAAAGCCGCGGTGGATATGCTGATCGACAAATTCCTGGAGCAATGCAAGGAGCTGGGGCTGTCCGAGGCGGATGCTGCCGCGGCGGTGGCGAAGCGGGCAGGGGGGATGTTCGTATGAGAAGGTTCGGACCGCAGCGCGGGCATCGTGGAAGCGAGCAGGCGGACGTCGCGTTCGCCAACGTGTCGCACGAGTCGCCCGACAACATCATCACCGAAAAGGACGCAAGCCGCGTAGGCGTGTACAGCTTCGCCCTGCTTATGTTCGCGGCGGGTTTTGTCGCCGTTTTCGTCCTCTCGTCGCCGTGGCTGAGCGTGTTCACCGTGCTCGGGTCGGCGGCGGCGGGACTTTTGCTCGCGTCGACGCTGCGTGTGGCGGCGCAATGGGAGCACGTGGCGCTGCTGCGCTTCGGCAGGTTCCGCAAGATCGCGGGCCCGGGCGTGTACGTGGTCGTGCCGTTCGTGGACTCCGTGGCGATGCATATCGACCGCCGAACCATCACCACGGCGTTCTATGCCGAGCAGGCGCTGACGTCCGACCTGGTCAGCGTTGACGTTGATGCCATCCTGTTCTGGATGGTCTACGACTCCGAGAAGGCGTGCCTCGAGGTGGCGAACTTCCCGCAGGCCGTGCGCCGTGCGGCGCAGACGGCGGTGCGCGATGCCATCGGCCAGGTAACGCTGGCCGAGCTTTCCGTCCGCCGCCGCCAGCTCGATCACGAGCTGCAGGAGTTCATGGCCGAAAAGTGCGAGGAGTGGGGCATCAGCGTCATCTCCGTGGAGATTCGCAACATCAAGATCCCGAAGGAGCTGCAGGACTCGTTGGCGCGAGAGGCCCAGGCCGAGCGCGAGCGCGACGCCCGCGTGCTGCTGGCAGACGTCGAGCGCGAAATCTCGGAGATGTACGTGGAGGCGGCGCGCGTGTACAACGAGGAGCCGGGCGCCATGCAGCTGCGCGCTATGAACCTTTCCTACGAAAGCGCCCGCGACGGCAAGGGCGTCCTCCTTGCGCCCAGCAGCTTGGCCGACGGCTTCGTCGACCTGGGCAAGGATATGGCGAAGTAGCCGGGAAACGCTTCGGGCTTGCACTGCTGCAGCTGCCGATTCGATGGGCTCAAAAGGTAAACAAGTCGGGAAATCACATGCTGCAACAGGTAACAAGCAAACGTTTCCGCAGGTAGAAGATATTCTTTGCAAAATATAACCATTGAACTATTGAACTAGTTCAACATAAGAGTAATATACGGCTCGAGAGGTTGGCCATCCATGGTATGCACGAATGGGGGAGCTTGATCTCGGGCCGTTTCTTTCGCGCGGTTGCAAACGGGCGGAGGCGCGCGGTACGGGGTCGATGCTTTCGGAGAGATAACCGAGGAGGAGAGATGACGGGAACGCAAAGCGCAAGCCGCGGTTTGACCCGTAGGGATTTTCTCAAGGTCGGCGTTGCGGGAGCGACGGGCTTGGCTGCCGCCGGTTCCATGACCGGCTGCGGCGCCTGGCTGGGCGCCGCCACGCAGCAGGCTGCCGACGAGAAGACCGTATACACGCTGCATCAGTTCATGTGCACGGGGCGTTGCTCGCTCAAATGCACGGTGCGCGACGGCCGCTTGGCCATGATCCAGCCCAACGACACGGTCGATCCGTACTACCGCCACGTATGCGTGAAGGGCATTTCCGAGATCCAGCACGTCTACAGCGATGAGCGCCTGCAGTCGCCCATGCGCCGCGTCGGCGCACGCGGCGAGGGTTCGTTCGAGGTGATCAGCTGGGACGAGGCCATCAAGACGGTGGGCGACGAGCTGAGGAAGGCCTGGGATAAGTACGGCAAGCAGTCCGTGTACATGTCCGCTTCCAACGAGCCGCGCTTCGGCTTCCTGCCTGCGCTTCTGGGCTGCGCCACCGGCGTCGAGCCCGGCATCGACCGCGGCACGGGCAACGGCTCCGCGCCGGCCATCGGCGGCGACGTGTTCGGCGGCGGCACGAACGAGACGCGCGACTGGGTGAACACCAAGACGCTCGTGATCTCCGGCACCAACCTGCTGGAAAGCTCCATGATGCAGTCCAACACGTTCCTGGACGCGAAGAAGGCCGGCTGCGAGATCATCGTGCTCGACCCGCACTTCTCCACCACCGCCGGCAAGGCCAGCAAGTGGATCCCCGTGATCCCGGGCACCGACGCGGCGTTCTACCTGGGCATGGTCAGCTACATCCTGGACAACAAGCTTTACAACGAAGCCTACATGCGCGAGCACACGTCGTTCCCGTTCCTCATGGACGAGGCCACGGGCAAGCTGCTGCGCACGGGCGCGGCTTGGGGAACCGACGAGGAGACCGGCGAGTCGGTCGATCCCGGCGATTTCATGGTGTGGGACGCTGCCAAGGGCGCGGCGGTCCCGTACGCCGAGGCCGTTGCCACCGCTGCGCTCGAGGGCTCGTTCGACGTTGACGGCAAGAAGGCCATCACCGTGCTCGAAAGCCTCAAGCGCAACCAGCGTCCGTACACGTGCGAGTGGGCCGAGGGCGTTTGCGGCGCAAGCGCCGAGACGATCGCCGAGGTGGCGCGCAAGTACGCCACGAGCGGCCCGGCGTACCTGGCGTTCGGCCAGGGCGGCTCCGACAAGTACTCCAACCCCGACATCATCGGCCATGCCGGCATGGTGCTGGTGTCGCTCACGGGCAATATCGGCAAGCCCGGCTGCGGCATCGGCCACGGCATCGGCGGCGGCGGTTACAGCGTCACGCTGGGCGAATGGGAGCTTCCCGAGCAGTTCAAGCCCGCTAAGCTGGACGTCCGCTCCGACCGCTTCCCCGATCGCGATGGCGGCGTGCATGTGATCATCTCGTTGGGCAACACGTTCCAGCAGTACTGGGCGAACATGAACAAGACGCGCGGGTGGATCGACTCGCTGGACTTCATCGTCCACATCGGCATGTACTACGAGGACACGGTGAAGTACGCCGACATCGTGCTGCCGGTGTGCAGCAAGTTCGAGGACATCGTCGAGCACTCGATCGTGCGCAGCGACTACAACCATGTGAACCTGCAGACGAAGTGCATCGACCCGCTGTTCGAGAGCAAGCCCGACTTCGACGTCATGCGCCTTATCGCCGAGGAGATGGGCGTGGGCGAGTATTTGCCCAAGACCGCGGAGGAACTGGTGCGCTACCAGATCGAGCACTCCGAGGACCTTGCCGAGCAGGGCATCACGCTGGCCGAGCTGGAGAAGAATCACGGCAGCATGAAGATGGCCGACGTCGACGAGCCGCGCCGCGCCTACACCGACCTCAAGTTCGAAACCCCCACCACGCGCATGGAGCCGTACTACGAGGCATGGAAGCCTTGCGAGCAGGCATGGCCGAACTGGGAGGAGAACAACGAGGCGTACGTCGGCAACCCGCTGGCGGAGAAGTACCCGCTGCAGTTCACGCAGACGCGCACCCGTTTCTCCAATCACTCGCATTTCAAGGCGGCGAAGTGGGTGCAGCAGTTCGCCAAGCCCACGCTGGAGCTGAACCCGGTCGACATGGCCTCGCGCGGCATCGCCGACGGGGACCTGGTGGAGGCGTTCAACGACCGCGGCTCGTTCAAGTGCGTGGCGCGCGCGAACAACGCCGTGCGCCCCGGCTCCTGCCGCACCTGGGAAGCGGGCTGGAGCAAGTACATCGAGGAGGGGAACACGCAAAACGTCACGAACGACCACGTGAACCCGCGCGATGAGTACCTACCCACCGGCGCGCCCATCCCATACAACGACACCCTTGTCGAAGTGAAGAAAGCGTAGGTGATATGCCATGACGAAACTTGCAATCGGTATCAACCTTGATCGCTGCATCGGCTGTCACACCTGCGCGAACGCTTGCAAGATGCAGAACAGCGTGCCCGACGGCATGCTGTGGAACCGCGTGATCACCGAGGGCTGTGACGCCATCGACGGCGCCGTGGGCGAGTATCCCAACTTGACGCGCACCTATGTGCCCCTGGCGTGCCAGCACTGCGAGAACCCGGCTTGCCTGAAGGTGTGCCCGACCGGCGCCACGTACAAAGACGAGCAGGGCCGCGTGGAGATCGACTACGACCGCTGCATCGGCTGCCGCATGTGCATGGCCGCCTGCCCCTATAACGCCCGCGTGTTCAACTGGGAAGACCCTCAGCGCGACGGCGATTTCAACTGGGGTGACGCGCACGTGCCCGTGCGCACCCGCGGCGTGATGGAGAAGTGCACGCTGTGCAAGGAGCGCACCGATGCCGGCGAGGAGCCGATGTGCGTGGTGTGCTGCCCGACGCACGCCCGCGTGTTCGGCGATCTGGACGACCCGAACTCGGAGCTGGCGCAGCTGCGCGCCACGAAGGGCAAGAGTGTGCATATTCTGCTGGAAGAGAAGGGCACGAAGCCCCAAGTCTTCTACTTCGACGAGTAAAGGGGTGCCGTTATGAAACTTTCGGCTCAGTCTAAGATCGGCGTCGGCGTTCTGGCGGCGATCATGGTGATCGGCTTCTGCGCCTACGTGTTCCAGCTGACGCAGGGCCTGTGCGTGACGGGCATGTCCAACGGCGTGTCGTGGGGCCTGTACATCACGTGCTTCATGTTCTTCGTCGGCCTGTCCGCCGGCGGCTTGATCGTGGCCAGCTCGGCGCACGTGTTCGGCATCGAGTCGTTCAAGCGCGTGTCCATGCCCGCGGTCATCACCTCCACGGTGTGCATCCTGTGCGCAGGCGCGTTCATCCTGATCGACCTGGGCGGCATCCAGCGCATCTGGAACATGTTCATCCATTTGAACTTCACCAGCCCGCTGGCGTGGGACATGTGCGTCATCACGACGTACCTGGTCATCAACGTGCTGGACATCATCTGGCTGCGTCGCGGCGATGAGCGCAAGGTGAAGATGCTGTCGTATGTGGCGCTGCCGGTCGCCATCCTGGTGCACAGCGTGACGGCGTGGATCTTCGGCCTGGAGATCGCCAAGGAGGGCTGGTACTCGGCCATCATGGCCCCCATCTTCGTGGCATCGGCCTGCGACTCCGGCTTGGCGCTTCTGATGGTGGTCCTGGCGGCGGAGCGCAAGGCCGGCGTGTTCGATTGCGGTCGCGAGCTGTTCGCAAACCTGGCGCGTCTGCTCGCCACGTTCATCGCGGTGGATGCGTTCTTCATCGGCTGCGAGCTTCTGACCACGGCGTATCCGGGGACCGAGGGTGCATCCCATGTGCTCGGCATCATGACCTCGGGCGCGACCGCACCGTTTTTCTGGTTCGAGATCCTGGGCGGCCTGCTGGTCCCGTTCGTGCTGCTGGCGTCCGCTAAGCGCCGCGAGTGCACGGGCGTGGTGGTCGCTGCCAGCGCCCTGGTGATGTGCGGCGTGTTCTGCAAGCGCGTGTGGCTGCTGTTCACCAGCTTCACGGTCACGAACGTGTACGGCGCGCCGGGCATCTCGTCCGGATCGACCGTGGCACGCGGTGCCGACGGGTTCGACATGTGGGCGCTTGCCGGGTCGTACATGCCCCAGCCGGTCGAGTTCGCCGTGGTGGCGGCGGTGGTGAGCTTTTGCATCCTGGGCATCGCGCTTCTGTCGAAGAAGCTGGTTGCGAAGGCGTAAGGCCATGTTGCGCGGCGCCCCATACCGGGGCGCCGCGGGCGGCGCTTCTTGATGGCGTAACGGGTCGTTTGGTTTGAAAGGACGGAAAATGCGTTCGATGACGTGCGAGGAATGGATGGTCGCATCCCAGCTGTATGCGTTTTTGGGCAATAGCCTGCTGTCTCCTATGAGCCGTACGGAATCGGTCGGCCTGGATCCGGCGTTCTGGCGCGAGCTGGGCGGCCTGCTCGATGGCGCGCTGGCCGATTCGGCCGAGTCGTTGGCGTCTTGGGCCGAGCGCGCGTCTGCCGATGCCGCCCGCTCCGAGGTGGTGCAGCGCGTGTCCGTCGAGTTCACTAAGCTGTTCGTCGGCCCTCCGAAGCCGGCGGCCGCACCTTGGGAGTCCGCCAACGGTCCCGTTGATTCGCATGTCGGCTTCGGCGAGGCGACGTTCGCCATGCGTGAGCGCTTGCGCGCCCTCGGCCTGGAGCTGTGCAACGAGAACAACCAGTACGAAGACCATGTGGGCATCGAGTTGCTGTACCTGTCCGAGCTTTGCCGCCGGGCATCGGAAGAGCCCTCCGGCGTCGCCGCCTGCGATGCGGCCGCGCCGGATGCGGAGGAGATCGCGTCGTTTATTCGCGAGCATCCGCTTGTCTGGGTGCCCCGTCTTCGCGAGAAGGTGGTGGCGTCGCAGCCGGAGGGCTACTTCGTTCGCCTGCTCGATGTTGCGCTGGCGTTGCTGAAGCGGCAGGCGTGATCGATCGACCTGCGGCGGGTGTTCCCGCTTAGGGGTTCGCGGCGCGTGAAGCAAGAAACTGCCGGTTAGGCGGTGCGTCCTTCGGGGCGCACCGCTTTTTGCGTTTTAGCGGGCGGTGGTGAGGCGGGCTTGGTAGCCGCAGAGGGTTTCCGCGTAGCAGCCGGCTTCGCCGAGCGCCGCTTCGAGCGTGCGCCTGGCCAGGCTGTAGTCGTTGTTGTTCTGTGACACGTGCATGGCCACCACCGTTTGCGGCAGGCGCAGGCCCGCGGTGCGCGATTCGGCAACCAGCGTGCCGAGCTCGGCGGCTGCCTGGTCGTTGGAAAGGTGCCCGCTGTTCGACGCGATGCGCTGCTTGATGACGTACGGGTAGGGCCCGGCAGCCAGCATCTTCGGGTCATGGTTGCTCTCCAGTGCCAGGATGCGCACGTCGCGCAGCGCCGCATGTGCCTGCGCCGTGATGATGCCGGAGTCCGTCAGGTAGCCGATTGCATCGCCGTCGGCGGCGTCCTCGATGCGGAAGCCGAACGATGCGGCGGCATCATGGCTGGTGGCGAAGGGGATGATGCGCATGCCCGCGGCCTCGATGAACCCGTCGCCCGCAGCGCGTGTCGCAGAATCCTGTCCGGCCCCGGCAACCGCCGCGCGCGGCATCGCGTCACCGAAGCCGGCGTTCGCGATACCTTGGCTGCCCGCCTGGGCGCAAGCTGCCGTCAGCTCGCGGACGTCGAACGCCTCGGCCACCTTCGCCAGCGCGCTGCTGTTCGCCGTGCACGCGCCCGCCGCGAACACCGGCGGCACGTTGCCGATCTTCGCCAGCCCGCGCAGCACCACGCCGAGGCCCTTCACGTGGTCGCCGTGCTCGTGCGTCACGAACATGGCCTGGATGCGGCCGGGGTCGAAGCCCGCTTCGTCGCAGCGCGCAAGGAAATCGCGCTTGCAGATGCCGCAGTCGATCAGCACGCCGGCGCCGGTGGCGGTGTTCTCGATCACCGCGGCGTTCCCCGAGCTTCCGCTGGCCAATACGTGCAATGCGAGCATCCCGAACCTCCCGAGCTTCCGTCCAATCAAAACGTTCCCCATACTAGCAGCATCCCGCACCGCGCGTCGTCGCCGCCAGCAAAGGGCAGGCAATCCCCTTGCGCGCTTGCTTGAGAACGCGAGAAGGAAGGCCGGCTCTGCGTGAACAGGGGACGGAGGTGTGTTCGCGATACGTCGTCGAAAGCGCGAGGATCGACCTTGAACACACCTCCGTCCCCTGTTCGCATTTCGCGCGCGGGTTCGGGAGATGTTGCGTGTCGATGGCGGGATGCGGTGCTGCAATGGAGTCGCGTGCCCGCGCTTTTCGCCAAAAGCAAAACGGTGAACGCCGCGCTAGCGCGAACTGTGTCGGAAAGATGGTTCGCGTTTGTCGCCGCTCGCCTTCTGCCGAGGGGTCGGCGTGCGCGCACTAAGATACGAAGCGTAACCAACGTCGAAGAAAGGGGTTGCCCTATGGAGAAGGAACTGTTCGATTACGTGGCTGAGCGCGCCGACATTCTTGCGACGAGCGACGCGAGCACGCAGGTCACCAAAGACGCTGCCGAGGCGTGGAAGGCCGCCGTTGCGGCAGATGCCGGCGACGAAGCGGTCAAGGCTGCCACCGATAAGCTGCTCGACGTGCTCGAGGGTCGCCCCACGACCATCGATGGCGTGATCGCGTTTGCCGAGGGCCCCGCCAAGCAGCTCATGGGCGAAGAGGCCGCCGCGGCGATGCTCGCCGAGCAGCTCAAGCGCAAGGAGGCCGGCGCGAAGTACTGCAACTGCCCGTCGTGCACCGCGGCAAGCGAGTTGCTCGCGAAGTTCGGCCGCATTGAGCTGTAAATCGCTGCCTATATAAGGTTAGGGGGCGCAGCCGGGTATCTTTCGGCTGCGCCCCCTCTTCTGTTCGCGTGCGTGTTCAAGGCTGCAGAGTCTTCGGTTCGCCGTGCTTCTCTGTGCTGTCTTCTACGCAAACAGGCCGCGTTCGGACATCCGGGCGCGCTTGAAATCGGTCCTGCGTGAACAGGGGCGAACAGGGGGCGGAGGTGCGTTCGGAACCGATCCCCGCGCTCTCGACAAGGCATCGTGAACACACCTCCGTCCCCTGTTCATGCCTCGCAAACAAGTCGCGCCCGGACATCCGGACGCGGCCTGAAAAACCTATGCGATTGGCGAAGCGCTAGCGCAGTGCCGCGATGCTATTCGGCCTTCTCGTCCTTGTCGGCGGTGCGGGCCAGGATGTTGGCGTAGATGGCGCCGGAGATGTTGTGCCACACGCTGAACACGGCGCCGGGCACGGCGGCCAGCGGCATGGCTGCGAAGTGCATGGTGGCAAGCGAGGTCGCCAGGCCGGAGTTCTGCATGCCCACCTCGATGGAGAGCGTGCGCATCTGCGCCTTCGACAGGCCGAGCGCGCTGCCCACGAAATAGCCCAGCGCGTAACCGCAGATGTTGTGCAGCATGACCACCACGATGATCAGCGCGCCGACGGTCGCCAGCTTGGCGGCGTTGGCGGACACCACGGCCATGATGATCAGCGAGATCGCGATGACGGAGACGAGCGGCAGCACCTTGGAGCAGGCCTGGGCCACCTTGGACGCAACGGCGTTGATGACGAAGCCCAGCGCGATGGGTACGAGCACCACCTGCACGATGGACAGCAGCATGCTGACATAGCTGACGTCGACGCTCTGGCCGGCGAGCAGCAGCACGAGCGCCGGGGTGACGACCGGGGCCATGATGGTGGTGCATGCGGTCATGCCGACGGACAGCGCCACGTCGCCTTTCGACAGGTACGTCATGACGTTGGAGGAGGTGCCGCCGGGGCAGCAGCCGACAAGCATGACGCCTACGGCAAGCTCGGTGGGCAGCTGGAAGACCAGGCACAGCACCCAGGCGATCAGCGGCATGATGATGAACTGGGACAGGATGCCGGTGATCACGGCCTTCGGCTTGGTGAACACCACCTTGAAATCGCCGAGCTTGAGCGTCATGCCCATGCCGAACATGACGATGCCGAGCAGCGGGTTGACCCAGCTGGTGGGCAGCGCCGCATGCACGGGCGCGGGCGCGACGAAGGCGATGATGGCGACCGCAAGCGCGATGATGGCCATCCATTTGCCGGCGAAGTCGCTGATCTTCTCGAGGACCTTCATGATGAACCTTTCTAACGTGCGCGCGTTGCTGGGGAAGAGGACGGTACGGCGCGGGCCCGCTCGCGCGGTGCTCGGCCTGCGGTATGTCCGCTGCCCCCAGAAACGCAAATGAGCCCCGCCCGGGTATCCGGGCGGGGCTCGAAAAACTAGGACAAACGCGAGTATAGCCATTTGTCGACAAAATGTTACCGACAACCGAATAATTCCCTACTTGTTGAATAGGGAATGGCGGCGGTGCTGGGAAACGCCCCTATTCGCCGATGATCTCGGACAGGGTGCGCCAGCCCAGCTCGGCGCATTTCACGCGCGCGGGCATGTGGCTGATGCTTTCCAGCTGGGCCGCCTCGTCGAGGTCTTCCTTCTCCTCGTCGGTGAGCGTCTCTCCCTTGACCATCTTCATGAACAGGCTGCACAGACGGCGCGCCTCCTCGACGGTCTCGCCGGTGACAAGGTCGGCCATCATATCGGCGGATGCCTGCGAGACGGCGCAGCCGTGGCCGGTGAACGCGGCCTCCTCGATGACGCCGTCCTCGATGCGCAGCTTCAGCACCATCTCGTCGCCGCAGCTGGGGTTCACGCCCTCGTGCTCGTCGGTGGCGCCCTCCATGTCGTACTTGTAGTCGGGATGCGCGTTGTGCTCCATGAGCGCGGCGGTGTAGATGTTAGCCATTGAAGGTCCTCCAAACGTTGCCGAGGCCCTCGATCAAGGCGTCGACGTCCTTCTTGTCGTTGTAGAACGCCAGGCTGGCGCGGCAGCAGGCAAGGTTCTCCACGCCCAGCCAGGTGAGCAGCGGCTGCGCGCAATGGTGCCCGGCGCGGATGGCCACCTGGTCCATGTCCAAGATGCTGGCCACGTCGTGCGGGTGGATGCCGTCGACGTTGAAGCTGATGACGCCGTGGTGCATGTCGGGGTCGGGGCTGCCGATGATGGTGACGAAGGGCAGCTTCGCCATCTCGTCCATGCAGTAGCGCACGAGCGCCTGCTCGCGCGTGGCGATGACGTCGAGGCCCACCGACTCCA
The DNA here is from genome assembly GCF_003474385.1 of Eggerthella sp. AM16-19. Taxonomy (NCBI): domain Bacteria; kingdom Bacillati; phylum Actinomycetota; class Coriobacteriia; order Eggerthellales; family Eggerthellaceae; genus Eggerthella; species Eggerthella sp. AM16-19. The sequence goes on along the minus strand of NZ_QUCY01000024.1, from coordinate 15,339 downwards.
CGTAGGCGATGGCCGCCGCGGTGGCGTAGATGCCGGCGGCGTCCTGCGTGCCGGCCTCGAACTTCTCGGGCACGGGCGCCCAGGTGGCATCCTGCTCGGTGACCGAGTCGATCATCTCGCCGCCCGTGAGGAACGGCGGCATGGCGTTGAGCAGCTCGTCGCGGCCCCACAGCACGCCCATGCCGAACGGGCCGAACAGCTTGTGCGCGGAGAAGGCGAAGAAGTCGGCGCCGATGGCCTGCACGTCCACGTGGATGTGCGGCGTGGACTGCGCGCCGTCGACCACCAGGTAGCCGCCCTGCTCGTGCACGCGGCGGCCCAGCTCCTCGACGGGGTTTTTCACGCCAAGGACGTTGGACACGTGCACCACGGACAAGATCTTGGTCTTCGGGCCGATCTTCGCGTCCATCTCCTCGGGCGTGATGACGCCGTTCTCGTCGGGGTAGAGGTAGACGAGCTTCGCGCCGGCCGCGCGGCAGGCCTGCTGCCACGGGATGAGGTTGGAGTGGTGCTCCATGATGGTGATGCACACCTCGTCGCCGGGCTTAAGCACGGTGGGGGCGAAGGCCTTCGCCACGATGTTGAGCGACTCGGAGGCGTTGCGCGTCAGCACGATGTCGTGCGCGTCGGGCGCGCCGATGAATTTCGCCACGCGCTGGCGGGCGATCTCGATGGCCTCGGTGGCCTCGACCGACAGGCGGTACAGGCCGCGCAGGGCGTTGGCGTTCATCTCCTCGTAGAAGCGGCGCTGCGCGTCAAGCACGGCGGCGGGACGCTGCGCGGTGGCGGCGCTGTCCAAAAACACCAGGTCGGGATGGTTGGCAAGCAGCGGGAAGTCGCGCTTGTAGGGGTTCTCGGCGATGTTGGCGGCGCACACGATGTCGCCGGCCGTGGCCGAGGACTGGGCGGCATGCGCCGCATCGGCCACGGCGCATGCCGTGCGATCGAGCTCTGCGTTGTTTGCGGAAGCTGACATAAGCTAGCCTTCCACCTCCTGATAGGGAATGCCCAGGCGGCCGGCCAGGCGGCCGACGCCCGCGCGAACGGTTTCGTCTTCGACGGCAAGCGCCGTCTCCTCGAGGGTCGCCGTGGCGAACAGGCCCTCGGCGGCCTCTTGGGAAAGGCCGCGGCACTTCAGGTAGAACAGCTGGTCGGCGGCAACATGGCCGATGGTGGCGCCATGGTTGCCCGCCACGTCGTCCTCGTCGCACAGGATGACGGGGATGGTCTTGTTCTCCACGCGCTCGTCCACCAGAAGCACGGTCTCGCGCTCGGTGCCCTCGGCGCCCTTGCAGCCGCGCACCAGGTCGATGGTGCCGCGCAGGACCTTCTTCGACTCGCCCATGAGCGCGCCGTTGGCGTCGATGTTGCAGCGGGTCTTCTTGCCGCGATGGCGCACGACGTAGTTGAAGTCGCGCACGTCCTGACCGGCGGCCAGATAGCGGGTGTCCACGTCCACGCGCGACAGGTCGCCGCGCAGATCGGTGGCCAGGCCCGTGTAGGACTTGCCGGCGCCCAGCATGCGGTGGCGGACGGTGACGAACGCGCCCTCGTCGCAGACGATGCCCGTGTCGTCGAGCGCCATCCACGTTTCGTCGAGCGTATGCACGGACGTGACGTTGACATGGGCGTTCTCGCCGGCGAACACGCGCAGCACCACGCCCATCACGCCGCTGCCGGCGGCGGGGGAGTCAAGCGACACGGTCAGGTCGAACGTTGCGCCCGCGGGGGCCACCACGTCGATGGCGGCCACGTTTGCGGCGCCGTCCACGCCGGCGATTCGCACGGTGGCCTGGCCGCGTTTGCCTGCGGCCGGCGCGAACACGGTTGCGGCGCCCTTGCCGGCGGCTTCGGCCAGCCATGCGGTGGCCTGCTCGCCCATGCCGCACTCGAACGCCTCGGCCACGTTGTTCGCCATCTCTTGGCGCACGGCCTTGTGCTCGTAGGTGGACAAGGCCGGGATATCCAGGTCGGCGGGGTCCACGTCGGGGTCGACGGCCTTCAGGATGGCGCGCGTGTCGGCGGGGCCGGCGGCGCGAGCCGCATCGACGCGCTCCTGCAGCGCGGCCACGGCCGCGTCGAAGGCGCCCGCTTCGCCGATCAGCTCGGCAGCGGCCTCCACTTCCACCTGGGCTGCGAAGGAAAGGCCCTCGGGCAGCTCCACGGCGGTCTCGTTCATATCAAGGCGATGCCAGGTAGGCGCGGGCATCGCGTTCACGTTGTTCAAAACGTCGGCGCCCATTATCCGATCGCCCCTTCCATTTCCAGCTTGATGAGGTTGTTCATTTCCACGGCATACTCGAGCGGCAGCTCCTTGGACACGGGGTCGGCGAAGCCGTTCACGATCATCGTGCGGGCCTCTTCCTCCGAAATACCGCGGCTCATCAGGTAGAACACCTTGTCGTCGCCGATGCGGCCGATGGTGGCCTCATGCCCGATGTCGACGTGCTTGCAGCGGATGTCCATGGCCGGGATGGTGTCGGAGCGGCTGTGGTCGTCGAGCATCAGGCTCTGGCACGACACGCTGCACGCGGAGTTCTCGGCCTTCGGCGTGGCCACCACGCTGCTGCGGAACGTGGACACGCCGCCGCCCTTGGAGATGGACTTCGTCTCGATGGACGCCGAGGTCTCCGGTGCGGCCAGCACCACCTTGCAGCCGGTGTCGAGGTTCTGGCCCGTGCCGGCGAACGTGATGCCCGTGAACGTGCACGTGGACTTGCGGCCGGCCAGGATGGACATGGGGTACAGGTAGCCCACATGGCTGCCGAAACTGCCGGACACCCACTCGATCGAGCCGCCCTCGTCGCACGTGGAGCGCTTGGTGTTGAGGTTGTACATGTTCTTCGACCAGTTTTCGATGGTCGAGTAGCGCAGGTGCGCGTTCTTGCCGACGAACAGCTCCACAGCGCCCGCGTGCAGGTTCGCCACGTTGTACTTCGGCGCGCTGCAGCCCTCGATGAAGTGCAGGTCGGCACCGTCTTCCACGATGATGAGCGTGTGCTCGAACTGGCCTGCGCCCTTCGCGTTCAGGCGGAAGTAGCTTTGCAGCGGGAAGTCCAGCTTGGTGTCCTTCGGCACGTAGACGAAGCTGCCGCCGGACCACACGGCGCCGTGCAGGGCGGCGAACTTATGGTCGGTGGGCGGGATGAGCGTCATGAACTTCTCGCGGATGAGCGGCTCCCACTGCGGGTCGTGCAGCGCCTCCTCGATGCCGGAGTACACGATGCCCATGCGGGAAGCGGTGTCCTGCATGTTGTGGTAGACCAGCTCGGAGTCGTACTGCGCGCCGACGCCGGCCAGGTAGCTGCGCTCGGCCTCGGGGATGCCCAGGCGGTCGAAGGTGTTCTTCACGTCGTCGGGCAGGCTGTCCCAGTCCGACTTCTGGTCGGTGTTGGGCTTGACGTAGGTGACGATGTTGTCCATGTCAAGGCCGGCGATGGAAGGGCCCCAGTCCGACGTGGGCATGCTCTGGTAGATCTCCAGCGACTTCAGGCGGTGCTGGAGCATCCACTCCGGCTCGTCCTTCTTCTCCGAGATCTCGCGGACGATCTCGGGCGTCAGGCCCGCCTCGAGCTTCTCGGTACTGTCGCCGTATGAAAAGTCGTAGAGGCTGCGGTCGATGTCCGCTACCTCGGTGCGTTGCTTAGCCATGGCTGCCCCTTATTCGGCGGCTGCGGCCGCGGCCTGCTCGAACTGCTCGAAGCCGTTCTCGTCGATGTCGGCGATCATGGACGCGTCGCCCTCGGCCGTCATGCGGCCCTTGACCAGGACATGAACGCGGTTGACGTCCACATGCTCTAGGATGCGGGTGTTGTGCGTGATGATGACGAGCGTGCCGTTGCAGCGCTTGCGATAGACCTCCATGCCGCGCGAGACGACGGACAGCGCGTCCACGTCCAGGCCGGAGTCGGTCTCGTCCAGGAAGGCAAGTTTTGGCTCGAGCAGCAGCAGCTGCAGCATCTCGAGCTTCTTCTTCTCGCCGCCGGAAAAGCCCACGCCCAGCTCGCGGTCCAGGTAGGCCGGGTCCATGTTCAGCTCCTCGGCAAGTTCCTTGACGTGCTTGCGGAACTGCTTGCCCTTCATGTCGCCCACCCCCGGGCGGCCTGCGGAAATGGCGCGCAGGAAGCTGCTGACGGGCACGCCGGGGATCTCCACCGGCGCCTGGAAGCTCAGGAAAAGACCCGCGTGCGAGCGTTTATCGGTGGACAAATCTGTGATATCCTGTCCGTTGAACGTGATTTTGCCGCCGGTCACCGTGTATTCGGGATCGCCCATGACCACGTGGCCCAGCGTCGATTTGCCGGCGCCGTTCGGGCCCATCAGCACGTGGGTCTCTCCAGCGCCCACGGTCAGGTCGACGTCGTGAAGAATGACCTTCTCATCCACGGCGGCCGAAAGGCCTGCCACGTTGAGGAGGATGTTCTCGTCTGCCATCTTCTTCCCCTTCTCAATTCTTATAAATAAGACTTTGCTTATTCATATACGTTTGATAGGATTAAGATAACGTGACACGCGGATTTGTCAAGCGAAATGCTTGCTGCAAAGGATCAATCCGCGGAATGAGCGTGAACGCGCATGCTTTACGTCTAGTGTAACCTATATATTCCGAGGGCGACACCGGACGATGTGCGCAGCCGACGGGCGACCGGGGGTCGTTATGGCGGCGAGCGGGGTAGGCGCCGGCGCGGCGTGCAGCGTTGGGCTGCGCGCGCGTTCGGCGTGGCGTTGGGAAGCCGGCATGCGGTGCGCGAGGTTCGCGGCGAGCGTTTCGGTGGTTTTGCGAAGGCAGTTGGAATCGATAAGGGGGAATCGTGCTTATCTCATCGAAGGGACGATATGCATTGCGCTTGGCGGTGTGCATCGCGCAGGCGGGGCCCGAGGCGAAGGTGTCGCTTCGCGAAGTGGCCGAACACGAGGAGCTGTCCCTGAAGTATCTCGAGCAGATCGCGCGCCCCATGGTATCGGCGGGCCTGTTGGCAAGCGTGCGCGGCAAGGGCGGCGGATACCGTCTGGCGCGCGACCCGCAAGATATCCTGGCGGGCGACGTGCTGCGCGCGGTCGAGGGCACCACGGTGCCGGTGACCTGCGCGGCGCTCGACGGCCCCGAGCCGTGCCATCGCGCCGGCGTGTGCACCACGGTGCGCTTCTGGGCTGGGCTTGACGAGGTCATCGAGAAATACGTGGACGGCGTGACCGTCGGCGACCTGGCCGACGCGCCCCAACCCCACATCGAAATCGCGGAGTAAGGGGCGGCAGGGCGACTGGGCGCTTCGCTGGTGAAATCGGCGAGCCGCTTTGCCCTCCGGAGCTTTTGGAGCAGGGCTTTTCGCGAGATCCTGTCGGTTTGGTTTCGCTGGATGGCGCTCGGTCGCGTGAGGGCGGCGGAATGCCGCGCTGGATTTCGCGATTGCAAACGGCTTGAAGCGAGGCCGGCACTCCCCCGGGGTGCCGGCCTCGCTTGGTTTTGCGCGGATTCGGCGCTTGTTGTTTGACGGGTCGGTATCGCTTCGGTGAATGTTCGCTGAAAGGGTATCGGGGTGGTGACGAAGCGCGTAGCCTTCAGCGTAATACAAGGTTCGGGCGCGATGATTGCCAGACGCGCTCAGGTAAACGCGAGCATGAGGAGGTTGCTCATGGCGCATATGCAGGAAAACCCGCAAACCGCGGGCAAAGATACGAGGATGCCGGCAGGGGGCGAAACGCGGCAAATGCCCCTTCGCGCTGACAGGCCCGCGCAGGCAGCTCAAGCGCCGTATCCGCTTCAGGGTCGCCCGGCGCCGACGCAGCGGGTGGCGGTGCCGTTCGCCGTGCCCAGCAGGAACGGCGGGAGCGGCGCGCCTGGCGTGCCTGTCGTGAACGGCGCAAATGCCGCGTTTTCGGCGTCCGGCGCGGGTGGTATGCCCGGCGCGAACGGTGCGTTTGCGGCAGGGGGCGCGAATGGCATGCCCGGCGCGAACGGCGCTGCGGCTGCGGAAGCCGCTGAAGCGGAGGAGGCGTCCAAGCGCAAGGGCCTAGGCGGGCTGCTCGAGGGGTTGTCCGTGCCGCAGGTGGCCGCCGGCGCGTTGGCGGCGGTGACGTCGATGTTGCTGTCGTCGAAGATCGGCATCGCCGGCTCGGTCATCGGCGTGGCGGTCGGCTCGGTGGTGTCCACGGTCGCTTCGCAGGTGTACAAGCAGTTCTTGCAGGCTTCCGCCGACAAGCTGCGCGAGTTGAGCCCGCTCGATGAGGCGGCCGCTTCCGCAGCTGCGGGCGAAACCCGCGTGATGCCGACGGCCGGCGAAGGCTCCTCCGCAACCCGCGTGATGGGCGCGATGCCCGCGCCAGGTGCCGCGGCGGCGCCTGGCGACTTGGCTGCAGACGGCGACCCGGCCGCTTCCGCAACCCCTACCCGCAGCGTGCGCGATCTGCGAGAAAGCGGCGAGACGGGCGTGCTGCGCGGCCGTGCCGAGCATTTGCGCCGCCAGCGCATGCAGCGCGGAGTGATCGCGGTGTCGGTGGTGTCGGCCCTGGCCGCGGTGGCCATTTCCGCGGGCATCATCAACCTGGTGACGGCGGGCGAAGGCGTGGGCACCAAGACCGAGCCGCTGTTCACCGGCACCTCGACGTCGCAAACCGACGACGGTTCCACGACGAAGGGCAAGCAGAGTGGCAAATCCCAGCAGTCGGCAACGCAGGATCAGCAAGGCGCCGCCACGAAGGATTCCGCCGCACCGGTGCATCAGGACGGCACCGCGTCGTCGGATAGCTCGGCTTCCGGCTCCGGCAGCACCAGCGGGTCGTCGACCAGCGGCACGGAGTCGGGCAGCGCGAGCGGCGCCGGCAGCTCGACGGGTTCCACCACCGGCGGTTCCGGCAACGGTTCCGGCAGCACGTCCGGTTCGCAAACCGGCGGCTCCGGCAGCGGTAGCGCAAGCGACTCCAGCAGCTCGTCGAGCGGCTCCTCGACCAGCGGCTCCGCGGGGACGGGAAGCTCCTCGTCGAACAGCGGTTCAACGGGTTCCACGGGCGGTTCTTCGTCCGGTTCCTCGGCCAGCGGCTCCACAAGCTCCACCACGGCTTCGTAGCGGGCAAGCGGGGTGGGCGCAACAATCGCGCCCGCCCCGCTTTTGCGTTAGCTCGACTTGCGGGTTTGCACGAACATCAGGCTTTTGCGCTCGCGCTTCCCCTTCTTCCGTGATGATGTTGGCCGCTGAAGGGCTGCGCGGGTTCGTGATGCTAGGATGAACGCGAAACACGAAACCGCCGCTTTTGCGGCGCGCGCGAAAGGGGCGGCATGGCCGAGAACGAGAACAGCGAGAATGCGACTATTGCGGACAAGGCGACCTCGAGCGGAGCGGCGGTCGCCGGTGCCCCGGCACCTACGCCGCGTACGCGGGAGGAGATCGCTGAGTCGCTGCGCGTCCGCACGCGCCGCGGCACGCCCACCGAGAAGCTTGAGGTCATCATGACCAGCGCCGGCCTTGACCGCGTGGAGGCGGCCACCGTCATGGTCATCGGTCTGGGCGGCGTGGGTTCGAACTGCGTGGAGGCGCTGGCGCGCGGCGGCGTGGGGCACCTGATCGTCCTCGATCACGACATCGTCGGGCTGTCCAACATCAACCGCCAGGCCATCGCGTTCCACAGCACGCTCGGGCGCAAAAAGCACGAGGTGGTGCGCGACATGGTGCACGACATCAACCCCGACTGCGAGGTGGAGGCGCTCGACATGTTCCTGCGCGCCGACGACGTGGCGCCGCTGCTCGACCGCTACCTGGGGAAAGTTGACATGCTCATCGACGCCATCGACTCCGTTTCCGCAAAACTGGCCATCGCCGAGTACGCCGACCGCACGGGGATGCCGCTTATCTCCAGCATGGGCGGCGCCAACAAGCTGCACCCCGAGTGCCTGCGCTTCGCCGACGTCTCCGAAACGCGCAACGACCCGCTTGCGCGCGTCATGCGCAAGGAGTGCCGCAAGCGCGGCATCCGCCGCCTGCGCGTGCTGTACTCGTGCGAGGAGCCGGTGAAGCGCCCCGCCGTGGAGGGCGCAGAGCGCCGCGAGCGCACCAACCTGGGCACGGCGTCGTTCATGCCGCCGATTTTCGGTCAGATGCTGGCAGGCAAGGTGCTCTGCGAGATAGCCCAAGTGCCGGAAGCGTAAGGGCTATGGGGAGGCTTTCATGAACGACGAGGTATTCTTTCAGGTTCGCTATACGGTAACGGTGGGCGAACGCGATGACCTTCTGCGCGATTTGGCTCAGCTGCGCATGGCGGAATCGAGTCGCGCGGAGCAAGGTTGTTTGCAGTATGAGTACTTGCTGCCAGTCGATGCGCCCGATCAGGTGCTTTTGTTGGAGCGTTGGTCGAGCAGCGAGGCGCAGCAAGCGCATACGGGCACGGCGCATTTTGCGAAGCTCGCTGACGTGAAGCAGCGCTATGGCTTGTCCACCAAGGTGGTGTGCCTGGTTGTCGGGGGCGCATGAGCATGGACGAGCCCGCTTATTTCGACACGCATTGTCACCTGGGGTTTTGCGAAGATGCGGCACAGGCGGCGCGGGCTCTTGCGGCCGCTGGCGTGGGTGCGTTTTCAAATACGGTGACGCCGGCGGAGTTCGCCGAGCAGCGGGTTGCGCTTGCCGGCGCGGGCAACGTGCGCACGGGTGCGGGCCTGCATCCCTGGTGGGTTGGCGAATACGACGTCGCTGCTAATTGGGATCGCTTGTACGGTCTTGTTGCGCGTACCCGGTTCGTTGGCGAAGTGGGATTGGACTTTTCGCCGCGTCATGCCGATACGCGCAAGGCGCAGCTTGATGCGCTGGCGTGTGTCGCTCATGCGTGCGCTCGAACGGGCGACAAGGTGCTGTCCGTGCATGCGGTTCGCGCGGTCGATGACGTGCTCGACGTGCTTGAACGTGCGAGTGCGCTTGGCGCCATGGTGGGCAACGCCTGCATCATCCATTGGTTTTCCGGCACGTCCGACCAGCTCACGCGTGCGCGGCGGGCGGGCTGCTACTTCAGCGTGAACCCGCGCATGTTGGGATCGAAGCGCGGACGAGCCTACGCACAGGCGATTCCCGTTGACCGGTTGCTGCTTGAGACCGATGAGCCGGCGTCCGCGGGCGCACCGTGGAGCGCCGCCCGAGTGCGCAAACTGCTCGAGGAAACGTTGACCCAGCTTGCGGTCTTGCGAGGCGACGACCCCGCCGAACTGCGCGAGCGAATCGCGCAAACCAGCCGAACTCTGCTGCAACAATAGGCTCGCCGCAGCGCCAGCCCCGATCCGCGTGGGCCTCACGACTTGCCGATCCGTTCGACCGATCGACCCTTGCGGGCGATACGATGGCCTTGCCGCAAACGCCTGGCAAAGAAAGGACGACTTCATGCCGTACGAGCATCTGACCAGCGTAAACGATGCGCGCTTGGCGCCGTATGCGCGTGTGCGCGATGCCGACCTGGCTGCTTGGCCCGACGCGTCCGCCGGTTTGTTCATGGCGGAGTCGCGCGCGGTCATCGCGGCAGCCATCGAGGCAGGCGTCCGCCCGCGCTCCTTTCTGGTAAGCGAGTCTTGGGCCGATGACGCCGCGCCGCTTGCTCGCAAGCTGTTCGCGCAACACCCCGACTGCCCGGCGCTGCGCGTTCCCGACTCCCTGTTCTCCCAGGTCACCGGCTACAAGATCGTGCGCGGCCCCGTGGCCGCGTTCGAGCGCCCCGCGCTGCCCGATCCCGCGCAGCTGCTTGCCAGCGCCCGTCGCATCGCCGTGCTCGAGGATGTGGGCAACTATGCCAACATCGGCAGCGCGTTCCGCGCGGCGCACGCGTTCGGCATCGATGCCGTGCTGGTCACGCCCTCATGCCACGACCCGCTGTTCCGCCGCGCCAGCCGTACGAGCCAGGGCACGGTGCTGCAGGTGCCGTGGACTCGCATCGGCACGCAGCGCCAATGGGCCGCCGAGGGCGTCCCGCTGCTGCATGCGGCCGGGTTCAAGGTGGCGGCGCTCGCACTCGAGGACCGCTCGCTTGCGCTGGGCGACCCACGGCTTGCCGAGTGCGAGCGCTTAGCTATGGTGCTCGGCACTGAGGGGGCGGGCCTGTTCCCCTCGACCATCGCCGCCTGCGACTATACGGTGAAGATCCCCATGGCTCATGGCGTGGACAGCCTCAACGTCGCCGCCGCCAGCGCCGTAGCGTTTTGGGAACTGCGCGCGAGGTAGTGCCATCAGTGCCGTAGCCTTCTGGGGGCTTCGCCCGAGATAGCGCCGGCGGCGGGTTGCTTGGGCTGCTGCGCGTCAGCGGACAGCTCGCCTCTCCTGCCTGGCAGCCGATCGCGGCCGCATTGACAACCTAACGTTAAATCTTCCCGCCCTGCCAGATTCCCGGACGTTTTCCTTGGCTGTTAGCGTATGATGGAACGCGTGCTCTCGAGGTGAGGGCGAGTGTTGCCGCCATGCAACGCGCAGTGTTACCCCCGTGCGATAGCGCGGGAGAGAAAAGAGGATTTAAAATGGCGGAAGGTACTGTTAAGTGGTTTAACCCCGAGAAGGGTTACGGCTTCATCTCTCAGAACGACGGCGAGGACCTGTTCGTGCACTTCTCTGAGATCAAGATGGACGGCTTCAAGACCCTCGACGAGGGCCAGGCTGTTTCCTTCGATGTGACCACTGGTCAGAACGGCAAGCTCCAGGCAAGCAACGTGGTTCGTCTGTAACCCACCGCTTTCTTAAACAGGTAGCTGAAAGCCCCTGCGTGTGCTGCGCAGGGGCTTTTTTGCTGCTTGAGCCCGCATATAGCGCTGGGAACGGTGGTTGCGCAGCAGCAGCGGAAAACCCTGGCAGAAACAAAAAGGCGTCGCCCCCTTGCAGGGACGACGCCTTTGCAAACTTGCAAGCGCGGTCGAACTGGCATAGCGCGTTCGGCGCTTGCGACCTGGGCTATCACCGGCCCTTGCAGGCCTGGGTTGCGTCCAGTGCGCTTGCGCAGCCCGTTACTCCAGGTCGGAGCCCTTCTTCTCAGGCAGGAAGAACATGGCGATGAACGCAACCACGTAGATGCAGGCCACGCAGCCGATGGCGAAGCCGAAGCCGTGGCCGGCGGCGATAATCGGGATGACAACCGGGGCCGACGCGCCGCCGATGAAGCGGCCGGCGTTGTACAGCGCGGTCTGCGCCGTGCCGCGCACCTCGGTGGGGAACAGCTCGGCGATCAGCGTGCCGTAGCCGCCGATCATGCCGTTGGCGAACATGCCCATGAAGAAGCCGCCGAACAGCAGCGCCGTGGGGTCGGTCAGGTGGCTGTAGATGACGATCATGACGGCGGCGCCGATCTGGAAGGTCCAGAACGCGGGGCGACGGCCGGCCTTGTCGGCCAGCCAGCCGAATACCGAGATGCCGATCATCATGCCGATGACGGTGACGGCGGTCCACATGCCGGTGGAGGTCAGGCTCAGGCCAAGCTCGCCGTTGAGGTACTTCGGCAGCCAGGTCATGATGCCGAAGTAGCCGGCGTTCTGCACGGTGCACAGGATGATGATGACCACGGAGTACTTGATGCGCGTGGGCGAGTTGAACAGGCTGGCCAGGTTGCCGTGCTTTTTGCCGGAGGCCTTGTGCTCCTCGAAGATGGGCGGCTCGGGCACGAACGCGCGGATGATGATGGCGATGATGGCGGGAACGACGCCGACCGCGAACAGGCCGCGCCAGCCGAACGCGGCGATGATGGGCGCGGAGGCAAGCGAGGCGACCAGCACGCCTACCTGGAAGCCCAGGCCGACGGCGGAAGTTGCCTTCGCGCGATTAGCGGGGCTGGAAACCTCGGAGGCGATGGCCATGCCCAGGCCGAACTCGGCGCCGATGCCCAGGCCCGCCAGGAAGCGGAACAGCGCCATCAGCTCGAAGTTGGGGGCAAAGGCCGAGCACAGGGTGAACACGCCGAAGAAGATGACCGAGTAGGTGAGCACCCTGATGCGGCCGAGCTTGTCGGCCAGCGTGCCGAAGACCAGGCCGCCTAGGAAGGCGCCCGCCAGCGTGATGGACGTGAGCGAGCCGGCGGTGGCGTTGTCAACGCCGAAGGTGGCGATGATGCCGGAGAGCGCGAAGCTCAAGATCATGAGGTCTAGGCCGTCGAGCGCGTGGCCGATGGCCGCGGAGAACACGGCTTTGCCGGCGTAGTGCTTCATCTCGGAAGCTTTTTCTTTGTGTGGCATAGTAATTTCCATCCCATTCTGCAAGTGGTCAAACTTTCAATGAAAATACTCTCATACCGATTATTTGCAAGGGTTTGTTGCAGAATTTACGAGCCCGAAATACAACGGCCGGGAAAGCGCCGGCTACGAGGGCCCATCGCGTCGCGCAAACCGCGCTTTCTGCCTGTGAAGTGCGGTTTCGGTGGTGGTCGCGGACTGGTGCAGCGCGTTGGACTACTATGCCGATATGCGAAAGGAGAAGCTATGCGGCACGCTATCGAAGACGTTGAGTATGCAGAATACCTTTTCGACCGGTTCTACGGCATCGGCAGCTGCGAGTCGGGCGGCGTGACCCGGCTCGGCTACACCGAGGTCGAGGACGAGATGCACCGGGCCTTGTGCACGCTCGGCGAGGAGAAGGGCTACGGTCACTTCGCCGACCAGGTGGGAAACACCTACCTGTACCGTCCGCAGTACAGCATGGACGAGCCCTTCTGGCTGGTCGGCTCGCACTTGGATTCGGTGATCGAAGGCGGGCGCTACGACGGCGTCGCGGGAATCATCGCTGGGCTGCTGGTGATGGGCTGGGCCGAACGTGACGGCGTTGACCTGCCCATCCGCGTGGGCGCCATGCGCTGCGAGGAGTCCAGCAATTTCGGCAGGAGCACCATCGGCAGCGGCCTTATCACCAGGGAGATCTACAAGCACGACGTGGGCGAGGCCGTGAACAAGCAGGGCGAAACGCTGCACGAGGTGTTCGACCGCAAGGGCTACAGCCTGACGCCCGAGCGTATCCAGGGCATCCGCGAGTACCTTGAGCTGCACATCGAGCAAGGCAAGGTCCTGGAGGAATACGGCGACGCCGTGGGCATCGTGAGCACCATCGCCGGCCCGCGCCGCTTCAAGGTGCACGTGCACGGCAACGCGGAGCATTCGGGTGCCACGCCCATGGGCATGCGCTCCGATGCGCTCGCGGCGGCGGCCGAGATCATCTTGGAAGTCGAGGAGATCGGCAAGTCCGAGGCCATGCACCAGTCCGTGGCCACGGTGGGCGTCGTAACGAACCACCCCAACACGCTCAACGTCATCCCCGGCGAGGTGGAGCTGGGCATCGACATGCGCGGCATCGACGTGGCCAGCCTCGACCGCATGGAGGCGCGCCTGAAGGCTGCGTGCACGCGCATCTGCGAGAAGCGCCGCCTCAAGTACTTCCGCGAGAAAACCTCCGACATCCCGCCGATCGAGATGTCGTCCGAGACGCAGCAGAAGTTGCTCGACGCGGCGAAACGCCTGCGCATCCCGCATCGTCTGATGATCAGCGGCGCAGGTCACGACGCCATGTCGTTTGCGCATATCTGCGACACGGGCATGGTGTTCATCCCGTGCGCGAAGGGCATCAGCCACAACAAGAAGGAGTTCGCCACCATCGAATCGATTCTCGACGGCGCGATGGTGATGTACGAGCATTTGAAGGAAGAGGCGCTATGATCCTGGTGAAAGACGGCCGCGTCATCGACCCTGCGCGCGGCATCGACGATGTGCTCGACTTGGTGATAGACGGCGGCAAGATAGCGAAGATCGGCAAGTACCAGCGCTCGGAGGACTATGAGCGCATCATCGAGGCGAAGGGCTGCGTGGTGGCTCCGGGCCTGGTGGACGTGCACGTGCACTTCCGCGATCCGGGCTTCACGTACAAGGAGGACATCGAAAGCGGCGCCGCGTCGGCCGCTGCCGGCGGGTTCACCAGCGTGGTGTGCATGGCGAACACGAAGCCGCCCGTGGACAACGCGGAGACGCTCGGCTACGTGCTCGAGCGCGGGGCGCGCTGCGGCATCAACGTGCTGACATGCGCGACCATCAGCCGCGGCATGCAGGGGCGCGAGCTGGTGGACATGGAGGAGCTTGCCGCCCACGGGGCCGCGGGCTTCACCGACGACGGCATCCCGCTGATGGACGAGGCCCTGGTCAAGAGCGCGATGGAGCGTGCGACGAAGCTCGACCTGCCGCTTTCGTTCCATGAGGAGGACCGCGCGTTCATCGAGTCGCCGGGCGTGAACCAGGGTGCCGTGTCGAAGACGCTGGGGCTGGGCGGCGCGCCCGCGCTGGCCGAGGACGTGCTGGTGGCGCGCGACTGCATGCTGGCGCTGCACACGGGCGCGCGGGTGAACATCCAGCACATCAGCTCGGCGAACTCGGTGCAGCTGGTGCGCCTGGCGAAGGAGATGGGCGCGCACGTGACGGCCGAGGCCACGCCGCATCATTTCTCGCTGACCGAGGACGCCGTGCTGGAGAAGGGCACGATGGCGAAGATGAACCCGCCGCTGCGAACGCAGGCGGACCGTTACGCCATCATCGAGGGCTTGAAGGACGGAGCGATCGACATCATCGCCACCGACCATGCACCGCATTCCGCCGAGGAGAAGGCCAAGCCGTTCGCCGAGGCGCCCAGCGGCATCATCGGGCTGGAGACCGCCCTTGCCCTGGGCATCACGAATCTTGTGCGCAAGGGGCACCTGACGCTCATGCAGCTGATCGAGAAGATGAGTCTGAACCCGGCGAAACTCTATAAGTTGGACAAGGGTGCGATTACGGAAGGCGCCGACGCTGACCTGGTGATCTTCAACGAAGGCGAACGCTGGCACGTGGGATCGAAGTTCGTCTCGAAGGCGGCGAACACCCCGTTTGCGGGGGAGGACCTTTACGGGAAGGTGAAGTACACCATCTGCGCCGGCAACGTGGTATACGAGGACGGCGAGTAAGGGCGTCCCGGGTCGGGGTAGAGGTTGCTTGCTGTAGGGTTTCCCCCGGCAGCGCTGTGTGGCGCTGCCGGGGGATTGTTGTTGGGGGAGGGCATATGTTGTTGCATGCGCGGGACGGCCTTGATTCCTGCGACGGCTATTCGCCGCGCGTAACCTTCCATTAGCTGTCAGCTATGGTTTTGACCTGGGCATTCGCATAAAATAAAGAAAGCCCCGAATGGGGCTTTCGGCAAGTCAGATTGCCACCTACGTGGCGTCCCGAAGGACATTTTTGGCTAGGCCGTATTTTGACTCGCAGTGTCGCCCTGACTGGTAATGGGAGACATCGCGACTTTAACATAAGGCGAAGGGGTTGGTAAAGCATGAATCTCAGGAACGACGGCGTAAAGTTGATGGGGGTTCAGATTCTCCTATCCAGGTTCG